>JBQCGO010000325.1:0-3807 GCA_051955575.1 Burkholderiaceae bacterium | reverse complement strand
GCTGGCGCGGCGCGGCGCGACCGGCGGCGCCGCAGAGGAAGACAGCGCCTACGACCCGTTCACCGTGGTCGACCAGGCGGTCGACGCGGCCGCCGGCGACGCCGCCACGCTGCCGGCACGCAACATGGTCAACGCAGTGCTGCGCCGTTTCCTGCGCGAGCGCGCCGACCTGCTGGAGCGGGTCGCGCCCAGGCCCGAGGCGCGCTGGAACTATCCGGCGTGGTGGATCGACGGCGCGCGCCGCGCCTGGCCGAACGACTGGGAAGCCATCCTCGCCGCCGGCAACCGGCCGCCGCCGCTGACGCTGCGCGTGAACCGCCGCCGGCTCGAACCGGATGCCGCACTGCGCCTGCTGGCCGACGCCGGCATAGGCGCGCGCCGCATCGGGCCGGTCGCGCTGCGTCTCGACCGGCCGTTGCCGATCGGGAAGATTCCCGGCTTCGCCGACGGCCTGTTCTCGGTGCAGGACGCCGCCGCGCAACTGGCAGCGCCGCTGCTCGACGTCGCCGACGGCATGCGCGTGCTCGACGCCTGTGCCGCGCCGGGCGGCAAGACCGGGCATCTGCTCGAATGCGCCGATCTCGACCTGACCGCGCTCGATTCCGATCCGAAGCGGCTGGCGCGGGTCGACGACAACCTGCGCCGGCTCGGCCTGCTCGGTCCTTCGGTGCGGCTGGCCGCCGGCGACGCCGCGTCGCCGGCAACCATCACCGAAGGCGGCTGGTGGGACGGCTGTCCGTTCGACCGCATCCTGGCCGACGTGCCGTGCACCGCGTCCGGCATCGTGCGCCGCCATCCCGACATCCGCTGGCTGCGCCGGCGCAACGATGCCGCGGCGCTGGCGGCGATTTCGTCGCGGATTCTGGACAATCTGTGGCAGATGCTGCGCCCGGATGGTAAATTGCTTCTCGTCACCTGCTCGCTCTGGCCGCAGGAGTCGGCCCTGCAGGCCGACGCCTTCGCCGCCCGCAGCGGCGCGCAGCGGTTGCCGGCTCCCGGCCAGTTGTTGCCGCATGCCGGCGCCGACGACGACCACGACGGCCTGTTCCTCGCGCTGTTCGCCAAGCCCGTCTCATCCGCCTGATGTGCGGGCACTGCCGGGCGGCGAACGGCATGCGGCAGGCACTTTCCGAAGATCGCCGAACCCGCAGACGACCCACGTTTTCCAGCCATCGATGACGCCGACCCGCCTCTTCCGGATTGCCGCCGCGACGTTTTCCCGGCGCGTGCCGGCATCCTGGCTGACGGCGCTGGTCCTGGGCGCGGCCCTGCTCGGCGGCGCGGGCGCCGCGCGCGCGGCGGAAGGCATCGAGATCGTCCAGGCGCACCTCGAGCAGGCCGAGGACGGTTACCGGCTGTCGGCCACCTATGCGTTCGAACTCAACCGCGGACTGGAGGATGCGCTGGCGCGCGGGCTGCCGCTGTATTTCACCACCGACGTCGAGGTTGGCCGCAAGCGCTGGTACTGGTTCGACGAGCATGCGATCAGCGCGTCGCAGACGATCCGCATCTCGTACAACGTCCTGACGCGCCAATACCACGCGGCGATACCCGGCCAGATCCAGCAAAGCTTCAACACGCTGGAGGATGCGCTGCTGCTGGTGCGCCGGCCGACCCGCTGGCTGATCGCCGGTGCCGATGCCCTGAAGCGCGGCAAGACCTATACCGTCGCGGTGCACATGGCGCTCGACGTCGGGCAGTTGCCCAAGCCGTTCCAGATGCACGCCCTGAACAGCGCCGACTGGCATTTGTCTTCCGACTGGAAGACCTTCGAATTCACGCCGGAGTGACCGGATGACGCGGCTGTTGCGCTACCTGCTGGTGATCGGCGTCGGCATCGGCTGCATCCTGCTGTTCCTGCTGGCCTCCGCCGCCGGCAATTCCGCGTTCTTCGACCAGCACTACTCGTGGCTGCTCGGCGTCAACGTGCTGGTCGCGATCGCGCTGCTGGCGCTGGTCGGGGTGCTGCTGACGCGGCTGCTGCGGCGCTACCGGCGGCGCAAGTTCGGCTCGCGGCTGATGGCGCGGCTGGTGATGCTGTTCGCGCTGGTCGGCATCCTGCCCGGCACGGTGATCTACATCGACTCGGTGCAGTTCGTGTCGCGCTCGAGCGAATCCTGGTTCGACGTGCGGGTCGAGTCGGCGCTCGACGCCGGGCTGAATCTCGGGCGCGGCGCGCTCGATGCGTCGCTGGCGGAACTGTCGTCGCGCGCCCGCTCGCTGGCGCTGGAGCTGGCCGACCAGACCGACAGCGAACAGGTCGCGCGGCTGGCGCGGCTGCGCGAGACCGGACAGGAAGCGCTGGTCGTCACCGCCGGCGGTCGGGTGATTGCCTCGGTCGGCGGCCGCCTGAGCGCGCTGGTGCCGGACCTGCCGACGCCGGCCATGCTGCGGCAGGCACGCCTGTCCTCGGCCTTCACCACGATCGAGGGCGGCGGCGAGTTGCCCGAGGAGGGCAAGCCGCAGGACAGCAATGCCGGCGGTCTGCAACTGCGCGTGGTGGTCGCGATCCCGAGCACGCTGCAGCCGCTGCCGCTGCGCAACGAGGAACATTTCCTGCAGGTGATCCAGCCGGTGCCGAGCCAGCTCGCGACCAACGCCGAAGCGCTGCGGGTGGCCTACAGCGAATACCAGCAGCGCTCGGTGGCGCGCACCGGGCTGCGCAAGATCTACATCGTCACGCTGACGCTGACGCTGCTGCTGGCGATCTTCGCCGCCATCGGCAGCGGCTTCCTGATCGCCGGCGAGCTGGCCAAGCCGCTCTTGCTGCTGGCCGAAGGCACACGCGCGGTCGCCGAAGGCAACCTGTCGCCGCGGCCGATCGTCGCCACCGCCGACGAGCTCGGCACGCTGACGCAATCGTTCAACACCATGACGCGCCAGCTCTACGACGCGCGCGCCGCGGTCGAACGCAACCGCGCCGAGCTGGAAAACGCCAAGGCCTACCTCGAATCGGTGCTGGCCAACATGTCGGCCGGCGTCATGGTGCTCGACGAAGCGTTCCGGCTGGTGACCTGCAACGCGTCGGTGCACCGCATCCTGCAGCAGGACCTGGCGCGCCATCTCGGCCGGCCGCTCGACGAAGTGCCCGGCCTGGCGCCGTTCGCCGAGGCGGTGGTGACCGGCTTTTCCGCCCAGGGCGCGCGGCCGCCGGGCGGCAGCCACTGGCAGCGGCAGATCGAGATCCCGCGCGAGGACGGAGAGGCCGGCGGCGCCGACGAAGGCGGCGAGCGGATCGCGCTGCTGGCGCGCGGCTCGCGCTTGCCGCTGCAAGGCCGCGACGGCTACGTGGTGGTGTTCGACGACATCACCGACGTGATCTCGGCGCAGCGTTCGGTCGCCTGGGGCGAAGTGGCGCGCCGGCTGGCGCACGAGATCAAGAACCCGCTGACGCCGATCCAGCTCTCCGCCGAGCGGCTGCAGATGAAGCTGGAAGACCGGCTGGCGCCGCCCGACGCGGCGATACTGTCGCGCGCGACGACCACCATCGTCAACCAGGTCAGCGCGATGAAGCGCATGGTCGACGACTTCCGCGACTATGCCAAGACGCCGACCGCCGCGCTGGAAGCGCTCGACCTGAATGAACTCATCGGCGAGATCCTGCATCTGTACAGTGACGCGGTGGAGCGCGGCACGATCCGGGCGTCGCTTGCGCCGGACTTGCCGCAGGTAATGGGCGACTCCACGCGTCTGCGCCAGGTGATCCACAACCTGCTGCAGAACGCGCAGGATGCGGTGGCCGAGTCGGACGCGCGCGGGGTCGCACCGCGCATCGACATCGTCACCGAAGCGGTGCGCTACGGCGAG
>JBQCGO010000324.1:0-6492 GCA_051955575.1 Burkholderiaceae bacterium | reverse complement strand
GGGGTGAAACGCGGTAACCTCCATCCGGAGCAATTCCAAATAGGCACGCATCGATGCGGCTCGCGGAGCGTGCGGGTAGGAAGCTTGAGCCGTGGAGCAATCCACGGCCTAGAGGAATGACTGTCATAGCGGCCGGTTCGTCCGGGCGCCGTAACAGAATCCGGCCTATCGGCCTGCTTCATTTTCCTTTTCGCGGTGTTGCCGGGCCCTGAGCCGGCACTTGACCGTTCTCAACACCGGCCGGCCGGAGCGACGTTATATTCCTTCCTGAAAGCCGGCTGGCCGTGGGACGGATCCGGGCGCGCAGGTCTCGCGATGCGATACCGCCGAAGCGGCGCTGTTCCCTCCCACGACCAGCCGGCTTTCGCCTCCGCGGCGCCTTGCCGCGCCCGTTCCCACTCTCGACCGTTCCACGCATGATGATCCACTTGAGCATCGGCCCGCTGATCGCGCTGATCGCCGGCATCCTGATCCTGATCGTGCCGCGCCTATTGAATTTCATCATCGCGCTGTACCTGATCGTGATCGGGTTGATCGGCCTGCTCGGCGGCGGCGCGTTGCACCTCTAGCAAGGCGCGACCTCCACGGCGCCGGATGCGTCCGGTCCCGCGCCGCCGTCTCCATTCCTCGTTTTCTGCCTGTCGTTTTCCACCGGCTGGAGCTGTCGTTCCGGCAAGCCGGAAACCGGCTTTCATCCGCTGATTTCATTGCAGTGCCGCAATTTTTCCTGCCTTTCGCGAAATCGCGGCCGGTGGCTGGAAATTGCTTGCCGGCATGTCGCGTTTTCGCATCCGCGTCGCTTTTCGGTCGTGCTTTTTGTTGCCGTGCATCACCGGAAATCCGATTTTTCGGCCGATTGCCACGTCAAAAAACACATGTGTATCGATAAAGCGCTACTTTCATATTAAAAGCCAAGTCCTTATTTTTATTCGACATTCTATTTTGTAATCTTTGAAGTAAGTGCGCTAAGTCATTGACTTCATTCAACTTTTCGGGGCGCAACGCTTCGATATTTCTTGACCGTAAATTGGCCATCCTCTAAAGTGGGCGCTGGTGTGAAAAAGTGTCGTTTTGTGGGTGAAAGTTGCGTCTCTTCAACGCTATCCGCCTGACGACCGCCATAGTCAAACCCACATTCAAGCCACAGGTCAGGGAGGTTGTTCGCCGTGTTTCAGGGCGCGTCAGCATTGAACCTCGATGCGAAAGGACGGATGACCATTCCGGCCAGGCATCGGGACGCGCTGACGGTCCAGTGCGAAGGCCGCGTCACCCTCACCAAGCATCCGCACGGATGCCTCCTGCTGTTCCCCCGCCCGGTCTGGGAGAGCCATCGCGAGCAGATCGCCGCATGGCCGATGTCCGCGCGCGCGTGGCAGCGCATTTTTCTCGGCAATGCGTCCGATGTCGAAATGGATTCCGCAGCGCGCATCCTGATTGCGCCCGAACTGCGGGCTGCCGCCGGCCTGTCACGCGACGTGATGGTGCTGGGCATGGGCAGCCATTTCGAAATCTGGGATGCCGCCAAGCTCGCGGAAAGCGAAGCCGAGGCGATCGCGGGCGGGATGCCCGATGCATTGAGCAACTTTTCCTTCTGACGGCACGCGATGACAGAGCAGGCGGTGCCGGAAATGCAGCACCGCACGGTGCTGCTGAAGGAGGGGGTGGATGCACTCGCGATCGACGGCGAACGCCGTGACGGAATCTTCATCGATGGCACTTTCGGGCGCGGCGGACACAGCCGCGAGATCCTGCGCCGGCTCGGTCCGCGCGGTCGCCTGATCGCCTTCGACAAGGATCCGCAGGCGCTGGCGGAGGCGAAGACCATCGACGATGCGCGCTTTCGCGCGCTGCACGGCAGTTTCGCGGGAATGCGCGAGGCGCTGGCAGAAATCGGCGTGGCGCGCGTGGACGGGGTGTTGCTGGATCTGGGAATTTCATCGCCGCAGGTCGACGATGCGAGCCGGGGCTTCAGCTTCCGGTTGGACGGTCCGCTGGACATGCGGATGGACACGACCCGGGGCGTGTCCGCGGCGCAATGGCTGGCGACTGCCGACGAACGCAGTATCGAAGAGGTGATCAGGAATCATGGGGAAGAACGGTTTGCTTTTCAGATTGCAAAGGCGATTGCTGCTCGCAGGGCAATCGAGCCGATTTCAACCACACGACAGCTTGCCGCAGTCGTGGCTGGCGCCGTCAAGACCCGCGAAAAAAACAAGGATCCGGCCACCCGGACCTTTCAGGCTGTCCGGATTCACGTCAACCAGGAGCTTGAAGATCTCCAGATAGGCCTGGAACAGGCAACCGCACATCTCGCGCCGCAGGGGAGACTGGCCGTGATCAGCTTTCATTCGCTGGAAGACCGCATCGTCAAGCAGTTCATGGCCGCCCGCGCGAAGGCGCCCCAGCCCGACCGCCGCCTGCCGATCGTCGCTGCCGACCTGCCGCAACCGGAAATGAAGCTGCTCGGCAAGCACAAGCCGTCCGACGCCGAAATCGCCGCCAATCCGCGCGCCCGCTCCGCGATCCTGCGGGTGGCGATGCGCGTCGCAGCGGCATCCGCAGGGGAGGCGGCATGAGCGCGCGGGTGAATGCGGTACTGACCGCGTTGCTGGTGCTGTGCGCGCTGTCGCTGGTGAACGCGCAATACCAGGCGCGCCGGCTGTTCATCGAACTCGAGCGGGCGCAGTCGCAGGCGCGCCAGATCGAGATCGAGTGGACCCAGCTTCAGCTCGACCAGTCCACGCTGGACAAGCACGAGCGGATCGACGCTACCGCGCGCCGCACGCTGAACATGGTGCCGGTCACGCCGGACCGGACCCAGTATCTGACGATGGACGCCAAATGACGCGCGCCATGTCCCGCACCGATGCCGCCGCCGCCTCCCGCGCCGCCTTGTCGCGGACGGGAAATTCCCGCACGTCGCCGTCTCGCGTTGCCGCCAGCCGCGGGGTGCCGTTCGCCGCGAACCCGATGCTTCGATTGCGGCTGCCGGCCTGGCGCTCGCGGCTGGTGCTGTTCCTGATGTTCGCCGCCTTCGTGTCGCTGATGGCGCGCGCGCTCTGGCTGCAGGGCATTTCGACCGACTTCCTGCAGAAGCAGGGCGCGTCGCGCTACGCCCGCACGCTGGAAATGCCCGCCACGCGCGGCAAGATCACCGACCGCAACGGCGAGATTCTCGCGTCGTCGATCCCGGTCAAGGCGATCTGGGCGATCCCGGACGACGTCAACGGCGCGCCGAAGGAAAAGCTGCGCGAACTGGCGGCGCTGCTCGACATGTCCGAGTCCGCGCTGCACAAGAAGCTCGATTCCGATCGCAACTTCGTCTACCTGAAGCGGCAGGTCGACACCGACGTCGCCGAGAAGATCGTCAAGCTCGGTATCCCCGGCATCGAGACCCGCAAGGAATACAAGCGCTACTACCCGCAGGGGGACGTCACCGCGCACGTGGTCGGCTTCACCAACGTCGAGGACGCCGGGCAGGACGGCATGGAACTGGCGTTCCAGAAATCGCTGGCCGGCGTCACCGGCAGCCGCCGCGTCATCAAGGACCGGCTCGGCCACATCGTCGAGGACATCGGCGCGATCCGCGAGCCGCACGACGGCCGCGACCTGACGCTGTCGATCGACAGCAAGATCCAGTACATCGCGTTTTCCCAGTTGAAGGCCGCGGTCGAGAAAAACAAGGCCAAGGCCGGCGGCATCGTGGTACTGGACGTGAAGACCGGCGAGATCCTGGCGCTGGCCAACCTGCCGACCTACAACCCGAACGACCGCAGCGTGCTGACCGGCGCGCAACTGCGCAATCGGGTGCTGACCGACATGTACGAGCCCGGCTCGACGATGAAGCCGTTCACCGTCGCGCTGGCGCTGGACAAGGGGCTGGTGCGGCCGGACACGATGATCCAGACCGCGCCGGGCAAGATCAAGATCGGCACCGCCACCATCGGCGACGCTGAGCCGCACGGGCTGCTGTCGGTGTCGCTGGTGATCCAGAAATCGTCCAACATCGGCACCGCGAAGATCGCGCTGCAGATGCCGCCGGCCGACATGTGGGGCATGTTCACCAGCATGGGCTTCGGCCAGCAGCCGAAGATCGGCTTCCCCGGCGCGGTGGCCGGGCGGGTGCGGCCGTACAAGTCGTGGCGGCCGATCGAGCAGGCCACCATCAGCTACGGCCAGGGCATCTCGGTGTCCCTGATGCAGATCGCACACGCCTACATGGTGTTCGCGCGCGACGGCGACATCATTCCGCTGACGCTGGAAAAGGCCACCGACAAGCCGATCGGCCAGTACATCGTTTCGAAGGGCGTGGCGCGCGAGATGCGCGGCATGCTGGAGTCCGTGGTCAGCCCCGAGGGCACCGCGCCGAAGGCCCAGGTGCCGGGCTATCGCGTGGCCGGCAAGACCGGCACCGCGTACAAGGTGGAGGGCGGCCGCTACGTGCGCAAATACGTCGGCTCCTTCGTCGGCTTCGCGCCGGTGTCGGACCCGCGCATCATCGTCGCGGTGATGATCGACGAGCCGACCGGCCCCCTGCACTACGGCGGCGACGTCGCCGCGCCGGTGTTCTCGTCGGTGGTGGCGAATGCGCTGCGCTCGATGAACGTGGCGCCGGATTCTTCGGTGACCGACATCGTGATCCCGACCGGCGCGAAGGAGAGCATGTGATGGCCGGCGCACCGCGGCATGCCGTCGACGCGGCGCAGTGGCTGGCGCAGGCCGCGCCGGGCGCCGCGCCGACGTCGGACTCGCGCACGCTGCTGCCGGGCGAGGCGTTCTTCGCGTTCCCGGGCGATACCGCCGACGGCCGGCGCTACATCGCCGACGCGATCGCCAAGGGTGCCCGTGCGGTCCTGTATGACCCTGCGGATTTTGCGTGGCAGAGCGCCTGGGACGTCCCTCATCTCGCGGTCGACGACCTGAAGCGCAGCGCGGGCTGGATCGCTGCCGCGCATTACGGCCAGCCGGACCGCGACATGCGCACTGTCGCGGTGACCGGCACCAACGGCAAGACCTCGTGCGCGTTCTGGCTGGCGACGCTGCTGTCGCGGCAAGACGGCAGCGCGGCGGCGATCGGCACGCTCGGCGTTGGCCGTTTCGCGAACGGCGCGCTGGACGCGATGGAGCCGACCGGCTACACCACGCCCAACGCGGTGATGCTGCAGCGCCGGCTCGCGCGGCTGCGCGACGGCGGCGTGCGCGCGCTGGCGATCGAGGCATCGTCGATCGGCCTCGACCAGGGCCGGATGCACGGCATGCACGTCGACACGGCGCTGTTCACCAATCTGACCCGCGACCATCTCGACTACCACGGCGACATGGCTGCCTACGAAGCAGCGAAGCGCCGGCTGTTCGAGATCGACGGCCTGCGGCACGCAGTGATCAACCTCGACGATCCGGCCGGCATGCGGCTGGCCGCGGAACTTGCCGGCCGCGCCGGCGGGCCGCGAGTCATCGGCTATTCGCAGCGCGACGCGCGCTGCGGCGACGTGCCGGTGCTGCGCGCCTCGGCGGTGCGCGCGACCGCCGCCGGCACTGCGTTCCAGGTCGACTCGCCGTTCGGCGCCGCCCAGGTCCGCACCCGGCTGATCGGTGACTTCAACGTCGCCAACGCGCTCGGCGTGCTCGGCGTGCTGCTCGCCCAAGGCGTCGACTGGCAGGACGCGACCGCGATGATCGAGACCCTCGATCCGGTTCCGGGCCGGATGCAGCAGACCGGCGGCGCCGACGCGCCGCTGATCGTGGTCGATTACGCACACACGCCGGATGCGCTCGATCAGGCGCTGAAAACCCTGCGCAACGTGGCGGGGCAGCGGCGCGGCAATCTCTGGTGCGTGTTCGGTTGCGGCGGCGACCGCGATCCGGGCAAGCGCGGCGAGATGGGCAGCATCGCGACGGCGGCAGACCGGATCGTCGTCACCAGCGACAACCCGCGCAACGAAGAACCGCTCGCGATCATCCGCGGCATCGTCGCCGGCATCGAGGTGCGGGGCTACGCGGTCGACGCCTGGCAGGTGATCGAGGACCGCGCCAGCGCGATCCTGTGGACGATCCGGCATGCCGCGCGCGAGGACGTGGTGCTGATCGCCGGCAAGGGACACGAAACCACGCAGGAAATACGAGGAAGGAAATTGCCGTTTTCGGACATGGAACACGCGGCGCTGGCGCTGTCGGCGCGCGCGACGATGCGGGAGACGCAGCGGTGAAAGCCACGCTCTCCGAACTGCTGCCGCAGATTCCCGGTGCGACGCTGGCCGCCGACGCGGCCTTCGCCGGCAACACGGCGTTTGACGGCATATCCACCGACAGCCGCCAGCTCGCGCCCGGCTCGCTGTTCGTCGCGCTGCGCGGCGAGCGTTTCGACGCGCACGATTTCCTCGGCGACGTGGCCGCCGCGCCGGTCGCGGCGATCCGCGCCGCCGCGTTCGGCGAAGACGGCCGGCTCGCCACGCGCGGCAATTTCAACAACGAGATCGGCCTGCCGCTGACGCT
>JBQCGO010000323.1:0-3901 GCA_051955575.1 Burkholderiaceae bacterium | reverse complement strand
CTCGCCGTCGAACACGCTGACCGCCGGGCCGGTCATCAACACGTGCGCGCCGCCGCCTTCCCAGGCGATCGACAGTTCGCCGCCGCGCGTCTCGACCGCGACCGGCGAATCGAGCAGGCCGCGCCGGATGCCGGCGACCGCCGCCGCGCAGGCGCCGGTGCCGCAGGCCAGCGTCTCGCCGGCACCGCGCTCGAACACCCGCAGCTTGATGCGATGCCGGTCGACGATTTCCATGAAGCCGGCGTTGACCCGGTTCGGAAAGCGCCTGTGCGTCTCGATGCGCGGACCTTGCGTCGCGACCGGCGCCTTCGCCGCGTCGGCAACCAACTGCACTGCGTGCGGATTGCCCATCGAGACCGCCGAAATCCAGACGGTTTCACCGCCGAGCTCGAGCGGCCACAGCATGTCGTCGCCCTCGCGCCGGCTTTCCAGTCCGGTGGCATCGAACGGCACGCGCGCGGCGTCCAGGATCGGCGCGCCCATGTCGACCGTGACCCGGCCGTCGTCCTGCAGCGCCGGCGCGATGATGCCCGACAGCGTCTCGACGCGGATCGCGCGCTTGCCGGTCAGGCCCTTGTCGGTGACGAAGCGCACGAAGGCGCGCGCGCCGTTGCCGCATTGCTCGACCTCACCGCCGTCGGCGTTGTAGATCCGGTAGCGGAAGTCGGCGTCGTCCGACTGCGCGCGCTCGACCACGAGGATCTGGTCGGCGCCGATGCCGAAGCGGCGGTCGGCGAGGCGGCGCCATTGCTCGGGCGTGAAGTCGACCCGCTGGTTGACCGCGTCGATGACGATGAAATCGTTGCCGGCGCCGTGCATCTTGGTGAACTGGAGTTTCATGCGGCGATTATAGTGGTCGCGCCCGGGATGCCCCGTTCATTCCTCGTCGTAGAAACCCGGCTCGCCCGGCGGCCGGGTCTTGAAGCGCTTGTGGGTCCACAGGTATTCGGCCGGCGCCTCGCGCACCCGGTCTTCGATGAACGCGTTCATCCGACGCGTCGCCTCGACGATGTCCGGGCCCGGGTAGTCGTCCCACTCCGGGTAGTACACCACCTTCCAGCCGCGGTAGTTCGGCAGGTAGGTGGCGACCGCGGGAACAATCTTCGCGCCGGTGGCCGCGGCGATCCGGGCGGTGGCGGTCAGCGTCGCGGCCGGCACGCCGAAGAAGGGCACGAACTCGGCGTCCTTGCGGCCGAAATCCATGTCCGGCAGCATCAGGAACGGCAAGCCCTCGCGCAGCGCGCGGATGATCGGCTTGATGCCGGCGCTGCGCGCAAGGAGCTTGGCCTCGGGACGGAAGCGCAGCCGCTTCCTGCGCAGCATCTCGTCGAACACCTTGTTCTTCTGCGGCGCGTAGATCGACGAAGCGGAGGTTTCGTAGGCGGTGGCGACGGCGACCAGTTCCAGGCAGACGAAGTGCGGGCACAGCAGGATCACCGGCGCATCGTGCGCGGTCAGCGGCTTGTGCGGCTCGACGTGGATCAGCCGCTTCAGCCGCGACAGCGGCGCCCACCACAGCACGCCGCGCTCCAGCACGCTGCGCGCGTAGGCCTGGAAGTGCCGGCGCGCCAGCGCGCGCCGCTCGGCGTCGGACAGTTCCGGCATGCACAGCCGCAGGTTGGTCAGCGTGATCTTGCGGCGCGGCGTCATCACCCGGTACAGCACGCGGCCGGACAGATCGCCGAGCCGGCCGAGGATCGGCAGCGGCAGCCAGTGCAGCAGCCACATCAGCGCCAGCAGCAGCCTCATGCGGCCTCTCCGCCAGAGAGGGAGGGAGGCGGCGCGACGCCGCGCGGCGTCTTGTAGCGGTTGTAGCTCCAGAAATACTGCGCCGGGCATTGCGCGATCAGCCGCTCCATCGCCGCATTGATCGCGCGCGCCTCGCTCTCCGGCGTGTCGCCGAGATCCTCGCCGAGCGACATGAAGCGCATCGTGAAACCGCGGCCGCGCGGCAGCCGTTCCGCGTAAGTGATGATGACCGGCGCGCCGCTCATCCGGTGCAGCTTCGCGGGCAGCGTCATCGTGTAGGCCGGCTTGCCGAAGAACGGCGCCCAGACGCCTTCACCTTCCTGCGGCACCTGGTCGGGCAGGATGCCGACCGGCTCCACCCGCTTCAACGCCTTCAGCAGCATGCGCACGCCGGACAGGTTGGCCGGCGCCAGCGCCAGCCGGTGCCGTGCCCGCGCGCCCTCGACCAGCGGCTTCAGCGCCGCCTGCCGCGGCGGCCGGTACAGCACGGTCAGCGGCATCATCGCCGCGACCTTTTGCGCGGTGATCTCGAAGCAGCCGAGATGCGGCGTCAGGAATACCACGCCGCGGCCGGCGTCGAGCGCCCGCTGCACCACGTCCCAGTGTTCGATCGTCACGCTGTCGAGCACCCGCTGCGGCGGCGCGCACCAGACGAACGGCAGCTCGAAAATGCTCTTGCCCGCTTCGGCGACCGCCTGCCGCCGTACGGCGGCGTGGCCAGCCAGCGCGATGTTCGCGTTCAACCGGCGGCGGTAGGTCGGCGACGACAGGTACACCAGCCAGCCGGCCGCGGCGCCGATCGCGTGCAGTGCCGGGAGCGGCAGCCGGGACAGCAGGCGGAACAGGAAGACGAGCATGAGGAAAGGTTAGAAACGAGCCGGGCGCGAACGGGCGGAAACGGACGAAGGGCGGATGAAAACCGGGTAACTGCTGAGCAGGAACAAACTCGTGCGAAAACGCCGGCGTCTGCGATGACGATTTTTTGCGAGACGCGTAAAATAACACGAGCCGATCGATGCATTTCATACGCATCGCCGGCACCGCCGAGTTAATCCAGACAACTTGCGAGGCGGTATAGAAATCTCGCTAAAGCGTCGCAGGTCCACCTCTTGATGGCCGCGATACCGTCCAATCAGCCATCAGCATGAGGAGCCTGCAATGTCCAACGAATATCTCTTCACCTCCGAGTCCGTCTCCGAAGGCCACCCCGACAAGGTCGCCGACCAGATTTCCGACGCGATCCTCGACGCGGCGCTGGCGCAAGACCCGCGCAGCCGGGTCGCCGCCGAAACGCTGTGCAACACCGGTCTCGTGGTCCTGGCCGGCGAGATCACTACCAGCGCCAACATCGACTACATCGGCATCGCGCGCGACACGATCAAGAAGATCGGCTACGACAACGCCGACTACGGCATCGACTACAAAAGCTGCGCGGTGATGGTCTGCTACGACAAGCAGTCGCCCGACATCGCGCAGGGCGTCAACGAAGGCACGGGCATCGACCTCGACCAGGGCGCCGGCGACCAGGGCCTGATGTTCGGCTACGCCTGCGACGAGACGCCGGAACTGATGCCGGCCGCGATCCACTACGCGCACCGCATCGTCGAGCGCCAGTCGCAGGTGCGGCGCGACGGCCGCCTGCCGTGGCTGCGTCCGGACGCCAAGTCGCAGGTCACGCTGCGCTACGTCGACGGCCAGCCGGTCGGCATCGATACTGTCGTGCTGTCGACCCAGCACGCGCCCGACATCGAGCACCGCCAGATCGAGGAAGCGGCGATCGAGGAAATCATCCGCCCGGTCGTGCCGCGCGAATGGTTGTCGAACACTCGCTACCTGATCAACCCGACCGGCCGCTTCGTCATCGGCGGCCCGCAAGGCGACTGCGGCCTGACCGGCCGCAAGATCATCGTCGATACCTCCGGCGGCGCCGCGCCCCCCGGCGGCGGCGCATTCTCCGGCAAGGACCCGTCCAAGGTCGACCGCTCGGCCGCCTACGCCGGCCGCTACGTCGCGAAGAACATCGTCGCCGCCGGCCTCGCGAAACGCTGCCAGATCCAGGTGTCGTACGCGATCGGCGTCGCGCGTCCGACCTCGGTCATGGTCACCACCTTCGGCACCGGCGTGGTCAGCGACGAAAAGCTGGCCGAGATCG
>JBQCGO010000322.1:0-4105 GCA_051955575.1 Burkholderiaceae bacterium | reverse complement strand
ATCGCCACCGCCGCCGTCGCCGGCAGCAACGCCCGCTTCCCGCTGCACCGCATCTATTGCGTCGGCCGCAACTATGTCGAACACGCGAAGGAAATGGGCGGTACCGGCCGCGAAGCGCCGTTCTTCTTCATGAAGCCGGCCGACGCGGTGCTGCCGGTGCCGCACGGCGCGGTCGGCGAGATGCCGTATCCGCCGATGACGAACGACCTGCAGCACGAGCTCGAGCTGGTAGTTGCGATCGGCAAGGCCGGTGCGGACATCGCCGCCGCCGACGCGCTGCAGCACGTCTGGGGCTATGCGGTCGGCCTCGACATGACCCGGCGCGACCTGCAGGGCGAGGCCAAGAAACTCGGCCGTCCGTGGTGCACCGGCAAGGGCTTCGACCATTCGGCGCCGATCGCGCCGATCCACCCGGTCACCGACACCGGCTTCCTGGCCCAAGGCACGATCGAACTGCACGTGAACGGCGAGACGCGGCAGAAAAGCGACATCAACAAGCTGATCTGGAACGTCGCCGAAACCATCGAGCACCTGTCCAGGCACTTCACGCTGCAGCCGGGCGACCTGATCTTCACCGGCACGCCGGAAGGCGTCGCGGCGGTGCGCCGGGGCGATCTGCTCGAAGGCGCGATCGACGGCCTCGGCAAGCTGCGGGTGCGCATGGTCTGACGCGAAACGCACCGCTCGCCGCCGGACCGGCAGGACGATGAAGCTCTACAGCTACTTCGTCAGTTCGGCCGCGTATCGCGTGCGGATCGCGCTGCACCTGAAGGGTGTCGACTACACGCTGACCGCGGTCGACTTGCGCAAGCACGGCGGCGAACAACTCGCCGCTTCCTACCGCGCCATCCATCCGGGCGCCTTGGTGCCGGCGCTCGAACTCGATCCCGGCGACGGAGCCGGTGTGCCGGCGATACTGACGCAATCGCTCGCCATCATCGAGTACCTGGACGAGACCTGTCCCGGGCCGCGGCTGTTGCCGGCCGAGCCGCTCGGACGTGCGAGGGTGCGGGCGATCGCGCAGGCCATCGCCTGCGACATCCATCCGCTGAACAACCTGCGCGTACTGCGCTATCTGGTGCGCGACCTGGGCGTCGACGCCGGGAAGAAGGACGCCTGGTACCGGCACTGGTGCGAGCAGGGACTTGCAACGGTCGAACGCATGCTGGCGAACGATCCGCGCACCGGCGCGTTCTGCCACGGCGACGCACCGACGATGGCCGATTGCTGTCTGGTACCGCAGGTGGCGAATGCCATGCGTGCCGGCTGCGACCTGTCCGCGATGCCGACCGTCGCCGCAATCGATGCGCGTTGCCGCGCGCTCGATCTGTTCCGGCGTGCGGCACCCGAAAACCAGCCGGACGCGCCGCACTGATTCGGCCGGTCGTGCTGTTCGCCGTTCAGCGGGAAGACGTATTCGCCCGGGCGTATTCCAGATCCTGCCGGTACTGATCGTGCGCCGCCTTCACGCAAGCCTTGGTGCCTGCGGCCATGTCGTGCGCTTCGCGGCATCCTTTGATCGCTTCCTGCTGTGCCGCCGCGGCTTCCTTCTTGGCGTTCTGGTAGCGCGCCTGTGGCGACATGTCCTCGTGGTACCAGCGCGCCGGATCCTGCTTCATCGATGCGTCGCCCGATTGACCGCCCCGGTCCGCGGCGCCGGCCGAACCGGCGGCGCAGGCGATCAGCAACGCCATGGCCAAAGATCGTTTCATCGTTTCTCCTAGCGATAACGGCTCGCGCGGCATGCGCCCGGTCGGGCGGGCCGCGTAGAACCGGAAGTGAAACCGACTGCTCAGTACCGGTAGACCCGGCCGTTTTCGATGCGTACGCGATTGCCCACGCGCAGGTCCGCCACGCTGTCCTGCGTGACCGTGCGGTACGAGCCGTCGTCGAGATGCACCCGGACGTTGTAGGCCGGCTGCTGATCGGCGCGCCGCTTCTCGATCTGGTTGCCGGCCAAGGCACCGCCCACCGCGCCGGCGACGGTCGCCGCGCTTCGGCCGCGTCCGCTGCCGACCTGGTTGCCGAGCAGGCCGCCTGCTACCGCGCCCACGACCGTGCCGGCATTGATGCCGTTGCCGCCCTGCGCGCTGGCCATGTCGATCGATTCAATCACGCCATAGCTGCTGGCCGTCTGGGAAGACGAGGGATAGGACGACTGCTGACCCGGACTGGCGCAACCGACCGCCAACAGGGCGGACAGCACCATCGCGGCATACGCGTTTGTTTTCTTCATTGCAGTACCTCCTGTATGTGTCATGGATGGCGCGACGCGCGCAGCCGGAAACCGCCGCATCGCCGCACGCGAACGGCGCTGCGGCGACCGGCCGGGCCTTGTTGTCAATGTAGAACGTGCGGCACCGGAAAAGTTGCGCCCGGTGCCGTACGTCAGGAGCGGGGCGAGAGGGAAACGTGCAGCCGCAACTGGCTGCCCGGATCGTAGGGCAAGATGCTGGTCGACCGGTATCCGTGGTATTCCCACGTCACCGCGTAGCCGACGTTGCGCTGCTCCCAGTGGTCGACCATGCGGCACTGCCGGACCGGCCGTTCGACGTAGGCCGGCCCTTCGTTCGCGACCCGATCGCCGACGATCGCGCCGGTGATCGCACCGATCGCCGTCGCCGCGGTGCGTCCGTTGCCGCCGCCGACCTGATTGCCCAGGATCGCACCGGCGACGCCGCCGACCACCGGCGCGGCCACGCCGGAAGGCGCGCGCTGGTACTGCTGGTAGACGGTGGTGCATTCCTGGCGCGGCGTATTGATCTGCTCGGTGCGCGGCGACACCGAAATGACCCGGGCGAAGTCGTCGAAATCCTCGGCGAAAGCAGACGATGCGGCGACGACGGCAATCAGCGCGAGCGGAAGAAAGCGAGCGTTGTTGAGCATGGAAAGACTCCCTTATGGCAACAAGCCATTAACGCCCGGAAGGCGACTTTGTTGCACAGGGAAAATGTAAGCGTCCGTGACGCCCGATGCGGAATCGAGATGAGAGCGCGCAGCCGCGCGGCCGAACTGGCGTCCCCGGCAGGAATCGAACCTGCGACCCCAAACTTAGGAGGTTTGTGCTCTATCCACTGAGCTACGGGGACATGCGGCCAGACCGGATTCTAACCCGGACGTCGCGGCGGCAGTCGCCGGTAGCCACGGCAGGCAGTCGGTCGCGCGCCGTCGCGCGGGCCGGCTGCCGTTACAATGCGCATCTTTTCTTCCATCCGGCGCGGCACGATTCCACCGCCGCGCATCGCTCCGAACACCGTCATGGCCGTCCTTTCCCTTTCCAACGCCCAGCTTGCCTTCGGACACGTGGCCCTGCTCGACTATGCCGATTTCTCGCTCGACGCACAGGAGCGGGTCGGCCTGATCGGCCGCAACGGCACCGGCAAGTCGTCGCTGCTCAAGATCCTGTCCGGCAGCGCGAAGCTCGATGACGGGCTGCTGGTCCGGCAGCAGGGCGTGAAGACCGCGTTCGTCGAGCAGGAGCCGGCATTCGATCCGGTCATGGCGGTGTTCGACGCGGTCGCAGCCGGACTCGGCGAACTGCCGCAACTGCTCGCGGAATACGAGCGCCTGAGCGGCGAACTCGGCAGCGGCGACGACGCGGCCGCGATGACGCGCCTGCACGACATTCAGTCGACGCTCGACGCGAACGATGCCTGGAACCTCGGCAACCGCGTCGATACCACGCTCGACCGGCTCGGCCTGGCGCGCGACGCGATCGTCGGCCAGTTGTCCGGCGGCATGCAGAAGCGCGTTGCGCTCGCGCGCGCGCTGGTCGGCGCGCCGGACGTGCTGCTGCTGGACGAACCGACCAACCACCTCGATCTGGCGTCGATCCGCTGGCTGGAAAACTTGCTGCGCGAATTCAAGGGCAGCGTGCTGTTCATCACCCATGACCGGCGCTTTCTCGACAACGTCGCCACCCGCATCGTCGAACTCGACCGCGGCCGCCTCCTGTCGTTTCCCGGCAATTTCGCTGCCTATGCCGCGCGCAAGGAGGAACTCCTCGAAATCGAATCGATCGAGAACGCCAAGTTCGACAAGTTCCTCGCGCAGGAAGAAGTCTGGATCCGCAAGGGCGTGCAGGCGCGCCGCACCCGCGACGAAG
>JBQCGO010000321.1:0-5248 GCA_051955575.1 Burkholderiaceae bacterium | reverse complement strand
GGTGCCGGCGGTGCTTCCGTTCATGCCCTTGTTTCCGTCATGCCTACGTTACGGCGCGGCAATCCGCGCCGATCAATGAAAAAGGGGCAGCCGATGCCGCCCCCTTCGTCCTGCGTCGCTTCCTGCGTCCGGTAATCGTCGACCGCTCCCGTCGCCGGGCGCGGTCGCGCTGCGTCTTCAGCGCAAACCGGCGATGTAGTCCGCGACGGCCTTCATCTCGTCGTCCGACAGACGCTTGGCGATCGCCATCATCTGCGGGCTGTTCTTGCGCGCGCCGCTGCGGAAATTCATCAGCTCGGTCGCGGTGTATTCCTGGTGCTGAGCGGCCAGCCGCGGATACTGGATCGGAATGCCCGCGCCGTTCGGCGAATGGCAACCGGCGCAGGCCGGCACGTTCTTCTCGGCGATGCCGGCGCGATAGATCTTGCGGCCGAGGTCCAGCGTGTCCTTGTTGTGCGCGGCGCCCGGCTTCTCGTTCTGCTTGGTCAGGTAGGCGGCCAGGTTCTGCATGTCTTGCTCGGTCAGCGCCTTGGCGATCGTCGTCATGACCGGATTGACGCGGTTCGGGCCGGTGAAGTCGTGCAACTGCTTGACCAGGTAGTCTTCGTGCTGCGCGGCCAGCTTCGGGTTCTGCACGATCGTCGAATTGCCGGCGGCGCCGTGGCAAGCCACGCAGGCCGGAATGTTGCGGCCGGCGTCGCCGTTCGTGTACAGGGTTTCGCCCTTGGCGGCGTCGGGCTTGACGGGGGCCGCTGCGGCGGGGGCCGGCGCCGCGGCCGGGGCGGCGGGTTCGGCCGCCTGGGCAAGGCCCGCGGCGGACAGCAAGGCGATCAGGCAGGAGTTGGCAAGCAGAGAGAACGCACGATTCATTCAGACACCCTGAGACGGAGATAGGAGAATTATTATTCGCAAGCCGGCGCCGCACAACGCCGTACCGCCCGGGAGGCCGCGCGGATGGCTTGCGACACGCGGTTGCAGGCGCATCCACGTAACCCCTTATTGTACAATAGGTTTCAGTCGTTCCCACCCGCCGCACCACTTCTCCCGTCTCATGTCCCTTCTCTGGCAAGCGCGTTTCTTCACCACGGTGAATCACTTGCGCGACCTGCCGCGCACCGCGGTGCCCGAAGTCGCGTTCGCCGGCCGGTCCAACGCCGGCAAGTCCACCGCGATCAATTTGCTGTGCAATCAGAAGCGGCTGGCGTTCGCGTCGAAGACGCCGGGGCGCACCCAGCACATCAACTATTTCTCGATTGGCGGCGCCCACGTCGGCCAGCACCGCAAGGACGCGACGCGGGTCGACGAAATCCGCGCGCTGCTGGTCGACCTGCCGGGCTACGGCTATGCCGAGGTGCCGGACAGCGCCAAGCAGCACTGGGAAACGCTGCTCGGCGATTACGTGCAGCGGCGCGCGCAGCTCGCCGGACTGGTACTGATCGTCGACGCCCGGCGTCCGTTCACCGACCTCGACATCCAGATGCTCGAATGGTTTGCGCCGACCGGCAAGCCGGTGCACTGCCTGCTGACCAAGGCGGACAAGCTGAACCGCAACGAAGCCGCCGAGGCGCTGCGTCAGGCGCGCACGCTGCTGTCGAGCTACGTCGACGCCGACGGCGCGCCGTTCCCGTTCACCGTGCAACTGTTTTCGGCGTTGAAGCGCACCGGGATCGAGGAAGCGGACCGGCGGGTGCTGGAACTGGCGGAACTGGACGACGCGGCGGAAGAAGCGGAGGCCGCGGAAGGCGAGCGGACAGAAAAAAGCCCTGGAGAAAGGGGAGGATCTCCAGGGCAGTAACGCCTCGTCGCTGCTGCGACAGGCCCCGCTCAGGGAGGAGAAGCGGGAGGTGCATAAATCACCTGCTGCTGTGAGTCCGCACCCGCGAAAAAAGTTTCACGTCGTTCGAGATTTTTCGGAAAAATAATCGATCAACCCGTCTTCCCGATTTTCACGGACCTGCCATGCCATTTTCTTCCCACACCGGCGCCTAGCCCGCGCTGCGGATGCGCCGCATGCGGCGCGACGCCTTTTCCCGCGCGATGATGCGCGAGCACACGCTCTGCCCGGCCGACCTGATCTACCCGGTGTTCGTCCTCGACGGCGAGAACCAGTGCGAGAAGGTGAAGTCGATGCCCGGCGTCGAGCGGCTGTCGATCGACCGGCTGCTGCCGGTGGCCGAGGAATGCGTTGCCCTCGGCATCCCGGTGATCGCGCTGTTCCCGGTGATCCACCCGTCGCTGAAGACGCCCGACGGCCGCGAGGCCGCCAACCCGGACGGCCTGGTGCCGCGCGCGGTGGCGGCGCTCAAGCAGCGCTTTCCCGAGCTCGGCGTGCTGACCGACGTCGCGCTCGATCCGTACACCAGCCACGGCCAGGACGGCGTGCTGGACGCGCACGGCTACGTGCTCAACGACGAGACCTGCGCGCTGCTGGTGGCGCAGGCGCTGGCGCAGGCGCATGCCGGCGTCGACATCGTCGCGCCGTCGGACATGATGGACGGCCGCATCGGCGCAGTGCGCCACGCGCTGGAAGGCAAGCGCCACATCCACACCCGGATCATGGCCTACTCGGCCAAGTACGCATCGGCCTTCTACGGCCCGTTCCGCGACGCGGTCGGCTCGTCGGCCAGCCTCGGCAAGGGCAGCAAGACCACCTACCAAATGGACCCGGCCAACAGCGACGAAGCGTTGCGCGAGGTCGCGCTCGACATTGCCGAGGGCGCCGACATGGTGATGGTCAAGCCCGGCATGCCGTACCTGGACATCGTGCGCCGGGTCAAGGACGAGTTCCGGATGCCGACCTTCGCCTACCAGGTCAGCGGCGAGTACGCGATGATCAAAGCCGCCGCGCAGAACGGCTGGCTCGACCACGACAAGACGATGATGGAAACCATGATGGCGTTCAAGCGCGCCGGCGCCGACGGCGTGCTGACCTATTTCGCCCGCGACGTCGCCCGCCTGCTCAAGCACGGCGTGAACGCCTGAGCGGCCAGCGACGCCACCCGCATGGACATCTTCGTCATCGGCAACCAGCAGGTCACGCTCACCGACGACCCGAAGCCCGCGTTGCCACCCGGCAGCTTTCTCTGGATCGACGCCACCCACGACGAGGTCGCGGCCGACCCGGCGGCCTGGCGCGACGTGGTGGCGGCGGCCACCGGCACGCAACTCTATGAGCTGCACCTGATCGACGCGGTCAACCTGCTGCATCCCTCGCACTTCGACTCGACCCGCGACTACGCGGTGGTGGTGTTCCGCAAGCTGGCGCCGAACGCGGTGCCGTCGCCGGTGCCCGCCGGCGCACCCGCGGAGGGGGAAACCGGCGCGCGGCGCCGTATCCCGCCCGCGCTGACCAAGCTGGCCACCCAGCCGGTGACTTTCGTGCTGATGGAACGCGCGCTGGTGACGGTGCATGCGAAGGGCAGCCGCACCATCGCGGCGGCGCGCAGCCGGATGCTGGAACACTCCGCGACCCGGCTCGAGCGCCAGACCAACGGCAACGGCCATGCCAACCGGCTGCCGCCGTCGCCGGAAGACCTGATGCTGCGACTGCTGAATGCGATGGTCGACCAGTACCTCGACCTGCGCCCGCCGCTGACCGCCCAACTCGACCGCTGGCAGCGCGCGCTGCTCGACCCGCGCCGGCCGTTCAAGGACTGGATGGCACTGCTGGACGCCCGCATCGAGCTGCGCAAGCTCGACAACCTGTGCGAGGAGCAGCACGACGCGCTGCAGGAATTGCGCGACTACCTGATCGACAGCAGCGACGACGGCGAACCGAGCCGCACCGGCGACCTGCTGCTGGTGCGGGTGAACGACGTGATGGAACACATCGCCCGCGTGCTGAACCACGCGCGCCGGATGGAAGCGTCGATCGAATCGGCGGTGCAGATCCATTTCTCGGCGATGGCGCACCGGACCAGCGAGATCGTGCGCACGCTGACCGTCATCACCGCGCTGTTCATGCCGCTGACCTTGATCACCGGCATCTTCGGCATGAACTTCGTCGACATGCCGCTCTTGAAGGACCGCTACGGGTTCTGGATCACGATGGGCGCGATGGCGGTGATCGTCGTGGGACTGCTGTTTTTCTTCCGGCGCCACAAGTACCTCGAGGACCGAGTGCTCGACGCGCGCCGTTAATCCCGGGCGCGCCCGCGCTGCAACTTGTCGCCCGGCCGGCACTCTATCTTCCGATATCGAACAGGAGTGCGCGATGCAGGTACAGATCGTCCATCACGATTCCGAGGGCAACAAGACCGACCTCGGCATGCGCGAGTTGTCGCACATGCCGCCGATCGCCGAGCCGTTTCCGCTGGACGGCATGGTGTACGTCACACGGGCGTACTTCGGCCCCGACGCGCAGGGTATCTACCTGCTGGTGCTGGAAGGCGCGCCGCAGACGACGGCCGAGGGCCGGACGAGCTAGTCGCGCCATGGCGGCGCAACCGCGCGCAAGGCAAAAGAAAAGCGCCCCGCAGGGCGCTTCGCTCGGCGCATCGTCGCCTTACTTGTTCGGCTGAGGCGTCAGCCGCAGATAAGGGCGCGGCGCGGTGTAGCCCTTCGGAAACCTCTGCTTCAGCACGTCCTCGCCCTGGATCGACAGCGGAATGATCACGTCGTCGCCATCTTTCCAGTTGCCCGGCGTGGCGACGGTGTGGCTGTCGACCAGTTGCAGCGCGTCGATCACGCGCAGTACCTCGTCGAAATTGCGGCCGGTCGACAGCGGGTAGACGATCATCAGCCGCACCTTCTTCTTCGGGTCGATCACGAACAGCGTGCGCACCGTCACCGTGTCCGACTGTTCCGGGTGGATCATGCCGTAGAGCTTGGCAACCGACTTGTCGGCGTCGGCGATGATCGGGAAGCCGACCACCGTCTTCTGGGTGTCCTCGATGTCCTTGATCCATTCCTTGTGCTTGTCGGCGGGATCGACCGACAGCGCGAGCGCCTTGACGTTGCGGCGCTCGAATTCGGGTTTCAGCTTGGCCGTCAGGCCGAGTTCGGTGGTGCAGACCGGCGTGAAATCGGCGGGGTGCGAGAACAGCACCACCCACGAATCGCCGGCCCAGTCGTAGAAGCGCAGTTTGCCGATCGAGGAATCCTGCTCGAAATCGGGCGCGGTATCGCCAAGACGTAGTGACATGTCGTTCTCCTAGAAAAGGTTGATCGTCGGCCGCGGGCATGCCGCGTCGAAAGCCGGGCGATCATTATCGGACAAACAACTCGCCGATGCCATCCCGGAGCATGG
>JBQCGO010000320.1:0-3576 GCA_051955575.1 Burkholderiaceae bacterium | reverse complement strand
TGGCCCGACCAGGCGCTGATCGCGACCGACCGGTTGAAGGCGGCCTTCCACGCGCAGGACTGGAACACGCTCGCGCCGGACGCCAGCCTGCGTTTCGTGTTCGGGATGACGACCCACGGACCGACCGACACGCCGGCGCTGCTGGTCAAGCGCGCCGCGTCGGCGCTGGCGCAGGCGATGCAGCAGGAAGGCGACGCGGTGGTCCAGCTGGAGGCGCCGCTGCCGGGTTTCTGAGCCGGGCGGCGGAAGACATCAGACGCAGCGCGCGCCGTCTACCTCGATGCACACGCCGCTGATGAACGCCGCCTCGTCCGAGGACAGGTAGAGCACCGCGTTGGCGACGTCGAGCGCGGTCGAGAAGCGGCCGAGCGGAATCGTCGACAGGAATTTCGCGCGCCGCTCCGGCGTGATCTCGCCGCCGATGAATTCGGTCGACAGCGCGGTGTCCGGGTTGAACACCGGGTTGACGCAATTGACGCGGATGTTGTCCGGACCGAGCTCGCCCGCCATCGACTTGCTGGTGACGATCGCCGCGCCCTTGCTGCCGTTGTACCAGGTCAGGCCCGGACGTGGCCGCACGCCGGCGGTCGACGCGATGTTGATGAACGCCCCGCCGCCCTGCCGCCGGAACACCGGCACCGCGTGCACCGCCGACAGGTACAGGCTCTTCACGTTGACCGCGTAGCATTTGTCGAACTCGGCTTCGCTGACTTCCAGCATCGGCCGGTTGCGGTGGGTCCAGCCGGCGTTGTTGACCATCACGTCGAGCTTGCCGTACGCCTTCACCGTGCCGTTCACCAGCGCGGCCATGCTGGCGTCATTCGTCACGTCGGCCTGAATGAAGGTCGCGGTGCCGCCGGCCGCCGCGATCTCGCGCACGACGCGCTCGCCGCCCTCGCGGTTGAGGTCGTTGACGACCACCCGCGCGCCCTCCTGCGCCAGCCGCTTGGCGATGCCCTCGCCGATGCCGGAACCGGCGCCGGTGACCAGAATGACCTTGTCCTGCACTCGCATCATGTCTCCTTGGTTGTGGTGTGTGATTGGTGCTAGCCGTGACGGATGGCGACCGTCTTCAGCGTGGTGAAGCCGTACAGCGCCTCGAAGCCCTTCTCGCGGCCGTGGCCGCTGGCCTTGACGCCGCCGAACGGCAGCTCGATGCCGCCGCCCGCGCCGTAGTTGTTGATGAATACCTGCCCGGCGCGCACCGCGCGCGCCATCCGCAGTTGCCGCGCGCCGTTCTCGGTCCAGACGCCGGCCACCAGCCCGAACTGGGTGCCGTTGGCGAGCCGCACCGCGTCCGCCTCGTCCTTGAACGCCATCGCTGACAGCACCGGGCCGAACACTTCGTCCTGCGCCAGCCGGTGCGCCGCGGGCACGTCGCGCAGCAGCGTCGGCGCCTGGTAGAAACCGGTCTGCGGCGCTTCCGGCGCCACGATGCCCTCAGCCACCACCGGGATGCCCTGGTCGTGCGCGTCGGACAGGAAATCCCACACCCGCTGCTGCTGGCTCTGGCGGATCAGCGGACCGCAGTCGAGATCCATCTGCGCCGGCCCGACGCGCAGCCGCTCGAAGCGCTCGCCCAGCAGCGCCAGCACCCGCTCGTACGCATCGCGCTCGATCAGCACCCGGCTGCCGGCGGAACAGGTCTGGCCGGCGTTCTGCACGATCGCATTGACGATGGTCGGCAGCGCCTGCTCCATGTCGGCATCGGCGAACACGATCTGCGGCGACTTGCCGCCGAGTTCCAGCGTCACCGGCACGTGGTTGGCCGCGGCCGCCTGCACCACCAGCTTGCCGACGTTCGGCGAGCCGGTGAACGAGACGTGGTCGATGCCCGGATGCGCGACCAGCGCCGCGCCGGCCTCGTGGCCGTAGCCGGTGACGACGTTGATCGCGCCGGGCGGAAAGCCGACCTCGGCCGCCAGCTCGGCCAGCCGCAGGATCGACAGGCAGGCATCCTCGGCCGGCTTGACCACGCAAGCGTTGCCGGCGGCGAGCGAGCCGCCGACCGAGCGGCCGAAGATCTGCAACGGATAGTTCCACGGGATGATGTGGCCGGTGACGCCGAACGGCTCGCGCAGCGTCAGCACCGTGTGCCCTTCGAGGTAAGGCAGCGTCTCGCCGTGCAGCTTGTCGCAGGCGCCGGCGTAGAACTCGAAGTAGCGGGCCACCGCGGTCGCGTCGCCGCGCGCCTGCTTCAGCGGCTTGCCG
Organism: Burkholderiaceae bacterium; assembly: GCA_051955575.1. Classification (GTDB taxonomy): domain Bacteria; phylum Pseudomonadota; class Gammaproteobacteria; order Burkholderiales; family Burkholderiaceae_D; genus JBQCGO01. Next base: position 1,365 of record JBQCGO010000320.1, on the reverse strand, counting down.
CAATCGCGCGCCTCGATCTGCGCGAACTCTTCCGCGCGCTCGACCAGCGCGGCCGACAGCTTCGCCAGCAGCCTGCCGCGTTCGGCCGCGGTGAGCCGGCCCCAGGTGCCGTCGAACGCTTCGCGCGCGGCGCGCACCGCGAGGTCGATGTCGCGGCCGTTGCCGCGGGCGATTTCGGCGAACGGCTGGCCGTCGGACGGATCGACGACCGGGATGACTTGCCGGGAGTCCGGCTCGGCGCGGCGATTGGCGATGAAATGTTGTGCGGGCATGGGAGGAATCCTCTGGAATACCGGGCCGCCGAAGCGGTGCCGGGATAGGTCAGGACAGATCAGGAAGGAAGACGGCCGCCGAGCTCGTCGTCGATGTGTGCGCGGACGATGTCGTCGAACGATGCGTCGCGCGAAAAGCCCATCGCGTCGGCGCGCACGGTATCGAAGTCGCCCGGCCAGGAATTGACGATGCGCTCGACCGCCGGGTCGCGCTCCCAGCGAATCCGCCCGACCACCGCCGGACCGGCGACGCGCTCCAGCGCGGCAACCATCTCGCGCACCGTGGTCGCCAGCCCCGGCAGGCTCAGCGCGCGGCTGTCACCGAACTGCGCGGCGTCGATGTCGTGGCCATGTACCAGGTTGACCACCGCATGGCGCGGCGACACCAGCCAGATCGGCGTTTCCGGCGCCACCGGGCAAACCGCCTCGGCGCCGGACAGCGGCTCGCGCAGGATGCCGCTGGCAAAGCTGGACGCCGCCTTGTTCGGCTTGCCGGGACGGATCGACACGGTCGGCATGCGCAGCGCGCGGCCGTCGACGTAGCCGCGCCGGCTGTAGTCGTTCAGCAGCAGTTCGGCCATCACCTTTTGCGTGCCGTAGGAACTTTGCGGCATCGGCGCGGTGACGTCCAGCACGCGGGCCGGCAACTCGCCGCCGAACGCGGCGACCGAACTGACGAACACGAAGCGCGGCCGGTTGCCGTTGGCCCGCGCGCGTTCGAGCAGCAGCCGGGTGGCGTCGAAATTGACCCGCATGCCGAGGTCGAAGTCGGCCTCGGCCTGGCCGCTGACCACCGCGGCGAGATGGAACACCGATTGCATCTGCGGCGTCAGCGCGGACTCGATCGTGCCGGCGTCGGCGATGTCGCCCGTCATCACTTGCACGCGTGGATCGTCGAAACCCTGCGCCGCGGTCACGTCGAGCAGCGTGATGCGGGTGATCGGCTGCTGCACGCCCTGCGCGTCGGCCAGCGTGCCGCGCGCCAGCAGTTGCCGTGCCAGACGCACGCCGAGAAAGCCGGCGCCGCCGGTGATCAGTACCTGCATGATGGCCTCGCTAGTCTTGAATCGACGCGGCGCGCCGGAGCCCGTCC
>JBQCGO010000319.1:0-10192 GCA_051955575.1 Burkholderiaceae bacterium | reverse complement strand
TTCCAACCCCCGATTATATTCTCCGCATGATCTTCCAGCGCGCGCTGCGCCGCGAGCTGGCGGGTACGGCCGGCGCCGTCTTCGCCACGCTATTGACCATCACCATCACCGTCATGCTGATCAAGATCCTCGGGCAGGCGGCAGGGGGCAAGGTCGCATCGGCCGACGTGGTGGCGCTGATCGGCTTCCAGGCGCTGAACTATCTTCCCGTCATCCTGATCCTCACCGGCTTCATCGCGGTGCTGCTGGTCGTCACCCGCAGCTATCAGGACTCCGAAATGGTCGTCTGGTTCGCGTCCGGCCTGTCGCTGACGCGCTGGATCCGGCCGGTGCTCGCGTTCGGCATGCCGATCGTCGTGCTGACCGCGGCGCTGTCGTTCGCGCTGACGCCGTGGGCCAATCGGGAGAGCGCCGAATACCGCGAGCGCTTCGCCAAGCGCGAGGACATCGCGCGCGTCTCGCCCGGCCGCTTCCAGGAATCGTCCGGCGCCGACCGCATCTTCTTCGTCGAGAGCGTCGCCAACGACGCGTCGACGGTGAAGAACATCTTCGTCAGCACCTCGCATGATGGCCGCAACGGCATCATCGTCGCGCGCGAGGGCAAGGTGGAAGTCGACAAGAACGGCGACAAGTTCGTGATCATGCAGAAGGGCCGGCGCTACGAGGGCACGCCCGGGCAGGCCGACTACCAGATCATGGAATTCGAGCGCTACGGCGCGCTGGTGTCGCACCAGCAGCCGGCGCTGACCGGCGACACCTCGGCGCGTTCGCTGCCGACGCCGGCGCTGCTGGCGCAGCCGACCCCGTTCAATCTCGGCGAACTGCTGTGGCGGCTGTCGCTGCCGATCATGGCGGTGGCGCTGATGCTGCTGGCGATCCCGCTGTCCTTCGTCAACCCGCGCGCCGGCCGCTCGATCGGGCTGCTGGTGTCGGTGCTGGTGTTCGTCACCTACAGCAACCTGGTCAGCTTCTTCCAGGCCACGGTGTCGCAGCAGCGGCTGCCGTTCGCGCTGGCCTGGTGGCCGGTGCATCTGGCGATCGCGCTCCTGATCGCCGGTTTCTTTTTGTGGCGGCTGCAGGTCAACAGCCGGTGGCACCCGACCGTGATCTGGTGCCGCATCCGGCGCCGCGTGCTGCCCGGCAAGACGGAGCGCGCATGAAGGTCCTGGAGCGCTACTTCGCCGGCGAGATCCTGCGCTCGGTGCTGTTCGTGCTGGTCGCCTTCCTCGGCCTGTTCGCGTTCTTCGACATGATCGGCGAACTGCAGGCGGTGGGGCGCGGCGGCTACCGGCTGCAGCACGCGTTCCTCTACGTGCTGCTCGGCCTGCCCGGCTATGCCTACGACCTGATGCCGATCGCCGCGCTGATCGGCACGATCTACACGCTGGCCCAGTTCGCCGCGCGCTCCGAATTCACCATCATGCGGGTGTCCAGCCTGTCGACCATGCAGGCCGGCGGCATCCTGCTGAAGATCGGCCTGGTGTTCGCGCTGATCACCTTCCTGCTCGGCGAATTCGTCGCGCCCTATACCGCCGGCCTCGCCGAAAAGGTCAAGCTGGCAGCCAGGGGCGTGCCGGTGTCGCAGGAATTCCGCTCCGGCTTCTGGACCAAGGACATCATCCGCAAGAACGGCTTGACCGGCGAGGTGACCGGCTCGCGCTTCATGAACGTCGGCCAGATCGCTGCCGGCGGCGAGCTGCGCAACGTGCGGATCTACGAGTTCGACCGCAACTTCCGGCTCGACGCGATCATCTCCGCCGCCACCGGCACCTACGCCGGTGCCAACGTCTGGCAACTGTCGAACGTGGTCGAGACCCGCTTCGCCGAGCCGGAACAACTGGGCCAGCCGGCCACCTCGGTATCGACCGCGACCCTGCCGAAGATGGAGCTGGTGTCGGAAGTCACGCCGGAAATCCTGTCGGTGCTGTTCTCCGACCCGGATCGGATGTCCGCCGTGGACCTGATCGCCTACACCCGCCACCTGTCCGAGAACAACCAGCAGACCAAGCGCTACGATATCGCGCTATGGAAGAAGATCGTCTACCCGTTCGCGGTGTTCGTGATGATGGCGCTGGCGCTGCCGTTCGCCTACCTGCATTTCCGCTCCGGCGGCGTCAGCCTGAAGATCTTTACCGGCATCATGATCGGCGTCGCGTTCCAGTTGATCAACAGCCTGTTTTCGCACGTCGGCCTGCTCAGCACCTGGCCCGCGCCGGCCACCGCGATCGTGCCGAGCGCGCTGTTCCTGCTCGGCGCGATCGGCGCGCTGTGGTGGGTCGAGAAGCATTGAGGAAGCATCGAGAGGCCACACCATGTGCGATTCCGCCCTGATCCTGTTCGCTCACGGCGCGCGCGACCCGCGCTGGGCCGCGCCGTTCGAGCGGCTGCGCGACCTGCTGCGCGCCGGCCGGCCCGGCATGGCGGTGTCGCTCGCCTTCCTCGAACTCATGTCGCCGCGGCTGCCGGAAGCGGCGGCCGAACTCGTTGCGCAAGGCTGCCGGCGACTGACCGTGGTGCCGGTGTTCTTCGGGCAGGGCGGCCACGTGCTGCGCGATCTGCCGGCGCTGGTGGAAGAACTGCGCGCGGCCCATCCTGCGATCCGGATCGAGGTCGCGCCGGCGGTCGGCGAAAGCCCCGAGGTATTGCGTGCGATTGCCGACTACTGCCTCGCGGCGGCCGATGGGCCGCGCGCCTGAGACCTTGCGCGGCGGGACGGTCGACAGCGCCGCGGACAATCCCGGCCTGACGCCGGCCACGGCCGCGCTGGGGCCGGTCCCGCCGCTGCTGTGGGCCGGCAACGCGGTGGTCGGCCGGATGGTGCACGAGGCGGTGCCGCCGGTCACGCTCAACTTCCTGCGCTGGGCGCTCGCCTTCCTGATCCTGCTGCCGTTCGGCTGGCCGGCGTTCCGGCGCGGCAGCGGCCTGCTGACGCACTGGCGCCGCCTCGCGGTGCTGGGCCTGCTCGGCATCGGCCTCTACAACGCGCTGCAATACCTCGCGCTGCAGACTTCCAGCCCGATCAACGTGACGCTGGTCGCGGCCAGCATGCCGGTCTGGATGCTGCTGGTCGGCCGCCTGTTCTTCGGCGCCGGCGTGTCCGGCCGCCAGGTTGCCGGCGCGGCGCTGTCGATCCTCGGCGTGCTCGCGGTGCTCGGCCGCGGCGATCCGCATCAGCTGCTGGCGCTGCGGCTGGTGCCGGGCGACGTGCTGATGCTGCTTGCGACCATCGCCTGGGCGGTCTATAGCTGGCTGCTGACGCGCTGCGGCGATCTGCGCGGCCTGCGCACCACCTGGGCCAGCTTCCTGCTCGCGCAGGTCGCCTACGGCCTCTTGTGGTCGGGTGGGTTCGCCGCCGCCGAATGGACAGTGAGCCGCCCGCACATCGACTGGAGCGGCGCGCTCGCCGCCGCGCTCGCCTACGTCGCGATCGGCCCGGCGGTGGTCGCGTTCCGCTGCTGGGGCGTCGGCGTCCAGCGCGCCGGGCCGAACGTCGCCGGCTTCTTCAACAACCTGACGCCGCTGTTCGCGGCGCTGCTGTCGGCCGCCTTCCTCGGCGAGCCGCCGCATGCCTACCATCTCGCCGCCTTCCTGCTGATCGCCGGCGGCATCGCGCTGTCCTCGCGAAACTGAGAGGAACTGAGCCGAACCGAGCGGAACCGAGCCACGCTGAACGCGGCCGCGCCCCCGGCGGTCGAACCCGCATCGTCACCACGCGGGGAAGTCATGGACCGGATCATCGACAGCGGCACCGCGCCATTGTTCGAAGGCGGCACGGCCGCGCCCGCTGCGGACCTGCCGGCCAAGGCGGTGCAGGTGCACGAACGGCTGTGCGCCGAATACGGCTGCCCGGTCCGCTATTTCCACGCACTCGATCCGGTCAGCGAACTGGTCTCGTCGCTGCTGTCGCACCGCACGCATAACGCCGATTCGGCGCTCGCCTACCGGCAACTTCGCGAACGCTTCCCGGACTGGGAAGCGGTGCGCGACGCGCCGACCGCCGCGGTGCAGGAAGCGATCGCGCCGTGCACCTGGCCCGAGCAGAAGGCGCCGCGGCTGCAGGCGGTGCTGCGCGCGCTCGGCGAGCGCTGCGGCACGGATTTCGATCCGCATGCCGGCACGCATTGCAGCTTACTGTCGCTCGATTTCCTCGGCGGCTGGCCGGTCGAGCAGGCGCGGAGGTGGCTGGAGGAATTGCCTGGCGTAGGCCCCAAGACCAGCGCCGCAGTGCTGTCGTTCAGTACGCTGCGCGGCCGCGCGCTGCCGGTCGACAGCCACCATTTCCGCGTCGCCGCCCGGCTCGGGTTGATCCCGCCCACGCTCGCGGTCGGCCCCTCGCACCGGGTGCTGGAAGCGCAACTGCCGGCCGGCTGGGACGCGCAGCAGGTCTACGACAACCATCAGGTGATGATGAAGCACGGAAAGCGCGTCTGCACCCACCGCAGTCCTGCCTGCGAGCGCTGCGTGCTGCTCGACCTGTGTCCTTACGGCCGCGCGCGGATCGCGGGCGCGCCGGCCGCAGCGGCCGACTAACGCAAAGAGAAATCGACCCTTGCCGCCGGCTTCTTCGCGCCGTCGTCCTCGCCGCCGTCGTCCGGTTTCGTCGAGACGATGAACAGGCGGTCCGCCGGAACCTTGCCGGTCTTCAGCAGCCAGTCCTTGGCTTCCTGCGCGCGCCGGTTGGCAAGGTCGGCCGCGTCCTCGGGGCCGACGTCGATGTGGGCGAGCAGCAGCTTTTCCATCTCGTCGACCGGCAGGCTTTTGGTCAGCCCGATCGCGTTGCGCGGTTTCGGGAAATCGGCGTCGCGGTAGACCTGCTTGAGCAGGTCCGGGTACTCCGCGGGCAACACCTCGATGCGGCCGGACGGCGCCGGCTTGCCGTCGGCCTGCAGCGCCTTGCGCTTGGCCTGGCGCACCTGGCGGTCGAGCGTCGCGCGCTTCAGCGCGTCGCGTTCCGCCTGCAGGTCGGCGCGGCCGGCGATTTCCAGCGTCAGCGCCGGGCGGTCGTGCAGCGCCTTGGCCAGCGCTTCCAGCGTCGGCATCGCGTCCGGCAGCAGGGTCGGCCGGCCCGACTCGAAGCCGACCCACGACAGCGTCTCGCTGCCGCTGCCGAAGATCGAGCCGAGCAGCGCGAACGGTTTCGAGACCGCCTTCACGATCACGTTGCCGATCACCTTCAGCACGATGCCGCCGACCGAGAATTGCGGGTCGTCGAGCGAGCCGCTGATCGGCACGTTGACGTTGATGACGCCGTTGCGGTCGCGCAGCAGCGAGAGCGCGAACTGCACCGGCAGATTGGTCGCGACCGGGCTGTCGACCTTGTCGCCGAGCGTCAATTGTTCGAGCACGAGGTTGTTCCGCGCGGTCAGCTTGCGGTTCTCGATGTCGTAGGACACTTCGAACGACAGCTTGCCCTTCTTGATGCCGTAGCCGAGATAACGCCCGGAATACGGCGACAGCGGAGCGAGTTCCATGCCGTGCACCGATGCCTTGACGTCGAGCAGCAGATCGCGCCGCAGCGGGTTGACCTGTCCCGAGACGGTCAGCGGCGCGCGGTTCACTTCGCCGTGCAGGTCGATGCGCGCGGCGCTGGACGGATCGGACGACAGACCGCTGACCGTGCCGCGCAAGTCCATCAGGTTCGCGCTGTAGTTCGGCTGGATGAAGTTGTCGGTGAAGCGCACCCGGCCGCTCTCGAAGCGCATCCGCTTGACGGCGATCGGCGGCAGCGCCGGATTTTCCTTTGCCTTTGACGGCGCCGACTTGGCTTTCGCCTTCGGCGGCATCGGCTCGAGCACCTTGCCCGGCTGCGCGGCGGCGGCCAGCGGATCGCCGTGCGCCACCGTGGTCAGGCTCCTGGCGCCGCTGCCGCCGCCGCGCGTGATGTCCTGCAGGTTGATGCGGCCGTTCGGGAAGATGATCACGCGCGCGAAGAAATCCTTCAGCGCGACGTCGTCGATCGCCAGCGACATCGGCGCGAGCTCGGCCGCGATGCCGTCGACGGCGAGCGTGCGCCAGCGCAGGAATTCCTCGCCGTTGACCTGGTCGACGGCGACGATGTCGTCCAGCGACGCGCCGCCGCGGTAGCTGCCCGCGAGCTTGCCGTCGGTGCCAGCGGACAGCGCGACGCGGCCCTTGGCCGACAGCGACGCCCGCGTCAGCCGCAGATTCACCTGCTCGGCGAACAGCGGCTGCACCGGCAGCAGGTCGAGCTTGCGGGCGTCGATCGTGAGGTCGAGCTTCAGCGGCGACAGCGACGCGGTGCCGTTCGCGGCGAGCCGGCCGGTCTTGTTCACCGTCGCGTCGAGGTCGATCCGGCTGGTCGCACCCGGCGCGGTGGAAACGTCCTGCAGCGACAGCGACAGCGGCGCGACAGTCGCGGCGATCGGCTTCGCCTGGCTGTCGTCCTCGACGCGCACGCTCCAGTTCTTCAGCGAGATGCGGCGTACGGTGGCGGAGAAATCGGAGGAAGGAGAGGAGGGGGCAGGTGCCGCGGCAGCGTTGGCCTTTGCGGCCGCGCCTTCCGGCTTGCCGCGTTGGACCTGCAGCGCGCCGCGGTTCGACGCGATCTCGCCGACGGTGGTTTTCGCAGTCGTGGTGTCGACCGCGAGCTGGCGCAGGTCGAGATCGACGCCGTCGAGCGACGCCTGCAGCGGCGCGCCGGGCTGGCGGTCGGCGAAGCGCAGCGCGGCGTCGCGCAACTTGATGTCGCCGACGGCGAGGACGGATGTCGTCGCAGCCGGCTTCCCGGCCCTTGCCGTCTTCGCGGCGGGCGACGACGGCAGAATTCCGAGCAGATCGATCCGGCCGTCGGCATCGCGCGTGAGGTCGGCCTGCAGGCCTGTCAGTTCGACGCCGGCGACGTCGAGGCGCTTGCCGAAGGCCTGCGCGTCGTGCAGCGTGACGGCCAGTGTCGGCAGCTTCAGCAGCGTCTTGCCGCCGGGCCCTTCGATGCGCAGCGAGGAAAGCGTCGCGGTGCCGTCGAGCGCCAGCGCGGGCGCGGCATCCTTCGGCTGGCGGAAGGTCGCGGTCAGGCGGGTGGTGAGCTTGGCGGACGGCACCCGGTAGGCGCGGTCCAGCGGCAGGTAGGCGAGATAGCGGGTCAGGTCGAGCGCGTCGAGGTTCAGATCGACCACCGCCTCGCGCGGGTCGGCGAACGGCTTGGCCTTGCCCTGGATGTGCAGCGGCGTGCCGTTGACCATCGCGCTCAGCAGCGGCTCGACGGTGATGTTGACGTCGGCGGGCAGCGACGAGATGAACGGGATGCCCAGGCGCAGGTCTGTCACGCGTTCCCGGGTGCCGGCCGCGCGGTCGTCGAGCTCGATCCTGCCGCCGTCGAGCACGATGTTGTTGAGCGAGAACTGCGCCGGTTTCTCCGCCGGCGGCTGCTCGGCGATCAGCCTGACGATGTCGTCGACGTTGGTGCGGCCGTCCTTGTCGCGCACCAGATGCACCGAAGGCGCGGACAGCGTCAGCGACTGCACCACTGGCGCCAGCTTGCGCAGCGACAGCCACGACACGTCGGCGGTCAGCCGGTCGAAGGTCGCGAAGGTCGACGCGCCGTCCGGCTCGAACAATTTAGCGTCGCGAATCTCGGCCTTGAGTGTGAACGGATTGAATGCGATGGCGCCGATCGTCAGCCGCCGGTGCAGCGTCTGCATCGACATCTTTTCGGCTTCGTGCGCGACGATGCGCGGCAGCGCGAGGAAGCCCGCGAGCGCGTAGAGCAGCAGCAGGGCGACGACGATCGAGACGGCGATCGCGAGGCGGCGCATGGCCGGCGACAGGGAGGTTTTCGTCGTGGAGGTCATGCGGTCGGGCGGCAGACGTCGAGGGGCAGGAAAGGGCGGCGAACGGTATGCCCGAGTGTAACAGTGCCGGTTGAAGCCCGGCGGCCGGGGCCATTGTCTTGCCGCAAGTTCGGTCCCGCATAACGATGCCGAACGCCGGACGCCGAGACGCGTCTATCAAAAACGGCCCGCTCCGGCTTAATGCCGTTTAGTTACGCTCGATTTCCCGCACGGCGTCGTCCCCGCAAAGGCGGGGACCCGGTGTCTTTGGAATTCAGTGCCTTTCCGTGAACACGCCACTGGATTCCCGCGTTCGCGGGAATGACAATCGCTTGACTGAACGGCATTATCGCCCCGGCCTTCATTTTCCCCGACGCAAGACATGGCTGAACTCATCGCGCTCTGGTGCGCGCTGCTGATCCTCGTCACGCTGGTGACCTATGCCGCGCAGCGGTTTTTCCTGCCGGCGCCGGTGCTGCTCGTCGTGGCCGGCCTGCTGACCAGCCTGCTGCCGTTCGCGCCGCGCGTCGCGCTCGATCCGGAACTGGTGCTCAATGCGTTCCTGCCGCTGCTGATCTACACCGGCGCGGTGACCATCCCGTGGCACGAGTTCCGGCGCAACCTGCGGCCGATCGGCATCCTGTCGATCGGGCTGGTCGCGTTCACCGCGTGCGGCGTCGCGCTGCTGGCACACACGCTGCTGCCCGGCATTCCCTGGGCGGCCGCTTTCGTGCTCGGCGCGGTGATTTCGCCGCCGGACGACGTGGCGGTCGCGGTGGTCACGCGGCGGCTGCCGGTGCCGCGCCGGATCGTCACGATCCTGGAAGGTGAGGGCCTGATCAACGACGTCACCGCGCTGACGCTGTTCCGCTTCGCGCTGGTCGCGGCGGCCGGCGGCTCGGTCTCGGCCACCGGCATCTCGCTGGTGTTCCTCGGTGCGCTGGCCGGCGGCATTGCCTACGGGCTGCTCGTCGGCTGGATCGCGCTGGCGCTGCGCGCCCGGATGCAGGACACCCAGCTCGAGATCACGCTGTCGCTGGTCACGCCGTTCGCCGCTTACCTGCTGCCCGAACGGCTCGGCGTGACCGGCATTCTGTCGGTGGTGGCCGCCGGCATCCTGGTCAGCGCGCAGTCGCCGCGCCGCATTCCGGCGCAGACCCGGCTGCAGGTGCACCGGCTCTGGGAGACGATTTCGTTCTGGCTGAATAGCCTGCTGTTCCTGGTGCTCGGCCTGCAGCTGCGCACCGTCGCCGCCGACGCCAGCGGCGTGCCGCTGCCGCGCCTGATCGGCTACGGCGTGCTGTTCAGCCTGCTGGTGATCGCGCTGCGCTTTGTCTGGGTGTACCCGGTCGCCCACTTCACGCGCGCCGTGTTTCCGTCGCTGCGCCGCACCGATCCGCTGCCGCCGTCGCGCCACCTGTTCCTGGTCGCCTACGCCGGCATGCGCGGCGCGATCTCGATGGCGGCGGTGCTGGCGATCCCGCTCGCGCTGCCCGGCGGCGCGTCGTTCCCGGAGCGCGGCGTGATCGTGTTCGTCACCTTCTTCGTGGTGCTCGTCACGCTGGCCGGGCAGGGGCTGTTCCTGCCGCAGGTGGTGCGGGTGCTCGGCATCGACCGCGACGGCCTGCGCGAACGGCGGCGCGACCGGACGACGGCGCTGCGCGCCCGCATCGCGGCGTCCGACGCCGGCATCGCCTGCCTGGCGCGGCTGGCACGCGAAGGACGGCTGCCCGGGGACGCGCGCGACGGTCTGGTGCGCGAGCGTGAAATCTACCGGCGCGGCGTCGCGCGCCAGCTCGACGGCGAGGACGACGCCGCGGCGCGCGCCGTCGCGGCAGCGACGCTCGACGCGCGCCGGGCGGAAATCGGCGCCGAACGCGAGAAGCTGCTGGCGATGCTGGCCGAGGGAGCGATCGACGACCATGTGCTGGTGCGGATCGAGCACGACCTCGACCTGCGCGAATCGCGGCTCGACGATCATGCGCTGCCGCCCGTCGACGAGCCGTCGCCCGCGCCGCGGTCGTAGGAACGCGGCTGCGCGAAGATGGTCACTTGGTCATGCAGGATGCGCCCGGCGACCGTCGCCGGGAAACGAAAGGAGGCGGGATGCGGCAGATCGGGCGGCGATGCGCGGAAGCGGTCCGCGCGCGTGGGGTCCGGGCGCTGGAACATGGCGCGCCGGCGGGATGCCTCGCGCGCGCGCTGCGGGCGGCCGGCTGCGCCGGGCCGCGCGGCAGCGTACCGGAAGTCGCCGGGCAGAGCCGGACCGCTGCGCAGGATTCCGGGCCGCAGGCGGTGGCGGAGCGCCTGCTGCGCGACGGCTGTCCCGGTCCGGGCGGCAGCGAGGAACGCAAGGTGCCGAATCCGCACGTGCCCGGCCTCGAAGACCGGGTGCGGGTATTGCA
>JBQCGO010000318.1:0-9953 GCA_051955575.1 Burkholderiaceae bacterium | reverse complement strand
CATTCTAGCAGCGGCAAGCCATCGGCCGAGGCACCAACTTTTTGCGGCGCGCACGGTCAGACCGATATCTTTCACGAGAAAGGACGTCATGTTCCGGAACAGAACGGTGGAGCGGACGCTGGCATTGGTTTTTCTGTTCGTGACCCTGCTGTTCCTGCTCTCGGCCGCGATGGTGTTCGTCGAGGGCGCCCGGGCGCTGGAGACGCAACGCCAGCGCGACGCGATCCACGAGCGCATCCATACGCTGCAGACCCTGCTGTCGACCTTCCAGGATGCCGAGACCGGACAGCGTGGTTACCTGCTGACCGGCAACGTCGACTACCTCACGCCGTACCACCTCGCGCTGCAGCAGACCGACCGCCTGCTGCAGGAACTGCGCCGCGACTTCGATGGCGACCCGGAAGCCGAAACCGATCTCACCGCGATCGCCGCCGTCAAGGACCGCAAGTACGCCGAACTGAACGCGACGATCTCCGCCCGGCGCGGCGAGGGGCTGGAGGCGGCGCTGCCCACCGTGCTGTCGAATGCCGGCAAATCGGCGATGGACGAACTGCGCGCGGTGACCGGCCGGCTGATCGGCATGCAGTACACCCGCCTTGCGCAGTCGACCGCGGTGGCGGCCAAGGAGACCTACCGGCTGGAAGTGAGCGCGGTGCTGCTGCTGATCCTGATGCTGCTCGGCACCGCGACCGCCTACGCGACCATCGTGCGCGACCTGCGCGAGCGGCGGCGCCTGACGAAGCGGCTGGACGACGAGCGCAGCCACGATCTTCTCACCCAGTTGCCGAACCGGCCGTTCTTCGCCGGCTGGCTGCGCTACAGCCTGGCCACCGCGCGGCGCGAAGGCACCCGGGCGGCGGTGCTCTACGTCCATCTGGACGGCTACCGGCGTATCGCCGAGCACATCGGCCGCGAGGCAGGCAACGCCCTGCTGAAGGCGGTGGCGCAGCGCTTCAAGGAGCGCGCACGGGAGTCCGACATCTTTTCCCGAGTCGACGAAGATCGCTTCATGGTGCTGGTCCCAAGCGTGGCGCGCGTCGACGATCTCGCCTTCCTGGCCAACCGGCTGATCGGCGCGCTCGCCGAACCGCTGCTGCCGGTCCTGCACGAGCATCCGCTCGGCGCCAGCATCGGCATCGCGGTGTTTCCCGACGATGCGGCAAACGGCGATGCACTGCTTGCCGCCGCGAACGCCGCGATGCTGCGCGCCGAGGCGGCCGGGGCCAACCGCTACGCCTTCTTCGGCCGCGAGGCGGACGAGCCGGGCTCGCGCGAGGAACGGCTCGCCAGCGATCTTTACCGCGCCGTTGCGGAGCGCGAATTCCGCCTGCTCTACCAGCCGGTGGTCGAATTGCAGAGCGGACGCATGATCGGCGTCGAGGCGCTGATCCGCTGGCGGCATCCGGCGTTCGGCGAGCTCGGCGCGGACGAGTTCATCCCGATCGCCGAGCGCAACGGCGCGATCCTGCCGATCGGCGCCTGGGTGGTGCGCGCGGCTTGCGCGCAGGCGGCGGCGTGGCAGAAGGCGGTGCGCCAGCCGCTGCGGATATCGGTCAACGTGCTGCCGTCGCAACTGCTGGACGGCGAGTTCGCGCAGGTGGTGCGGGATGCGCTGGCCGAGAGCGGCCTGCCGCCGCAATTGCTGCAGATCGAGATCGTCGAGCGGGTTCTCGCGCAGCCTCATCTGGCCGGCCGGCTGGCGACGCTGAAAGGGCTCGGCGTCACCCTCGCGGTCGATGATTTCGGCACCGGCTACTCGTCGCTCGGCTATCTGAAGCATTTCGCGATCGACACGCTGAAGATCGACCGCAGCTTCATCGCCGGCGTGCCGTCGCTGCCGTTCGACACGACACTGACCCGGACCATCCTCGCGATGGCGCGCGAACTCGGCATCGGCGTGATCGCCGAAGGCGTGGAAACCCGCGCGCAGCGCGATTTCCTGGCGCGCCACGGCTGCGCGCTCGGCCAGGGCTTCCTGTTCGCGCCGCCGCTGGAACCGGACGACGTACCGGGCTGGCGCCCGGCGGACGATGCGTCGGGACGGCAGCGGGCGTGAAGTCAGGTTCTCAGGTGCGGGGATCGTCTCCCCAACGTAGCGCATGCCAGCCCAGGCTGTAGAGCAGGATGGCAGCGAACAGCGCGGCGCTCGCCGCGATCACGGCTTCCCGCAGCGCCAGCCGCAGCAGCGGGGGATCGAGCGGCCATTGCCATACCGGGGCGACTGCGCCGCAGGCGGCCGCGCCCATCGCGCAGGCGATCGCGACGAACACCCGGTTGCGGGTGCGGACGGGCAGCGCCTCGCGCACCGGCGGCGGCGCGGCCGTGCCCGTGCGGTGCCACCAGCGGACGATCCACAGCGCCAGCAGCGCCAGCCCGACCAGGGCGCTGCCGTGCTGGACCAGCTTGTAGACCGGCACGCCGACGCCGTCGACCGAGAACGCCGTGCGGCGCAGCCAGGGCAGCAGCCGCACGCCGCGCGCGCCGGCATGGGTGAAGGTGTCCCATAGCAGATGGCTCAGCACGCCGGCCAGCAGCGACGCCAGCACCGCCGCCAACGCGGGCGGCGAAATTCCTTCGGGGTCCTGCAGGCGCCACGCGACGCGCGCCGGCAACAAAGCCAGCAGTGGCCGCTTCAGAAACCGGTGCCAGGCAGCGTAGCTCAGCAGGCCGACCGGCAGGCAGAAGTAGAGGATGCCCGCGGCGCTATGGGTATCCATCCGGTCCAGGTCGAACGGCAGGAAGTAGTGGAAATCCGGCACCATGCTGCCGATCACCAGCGCCGACAGCACGCCCCACCGGCCGAGCGCGCGACGCAGCGGCACGGCGGCCGCGGGATGGGCGAAGGTGAACGGCATCGCGCTTGTCCCGGGAGCGGCGGACGCCGTTATCGCACGCCGAGGTAACCGTTCTTGATGCGCACGTAATGCTCGGCGGAGTAGCGCAGCCGGCCGATCTCGTCGGCGCTCAGGCGGCGCACCGCGACCGCCGGGCGGCCGACGTAGAGCATGCCGGATTCGAGCACCTTGCCCGGCGGGACCAGGCTGCCGGCGCCGAGCATCACGTCGTCCCGCACCACCACATCGTCCATCACGATCGAGCCCATGCCGATCAGGCAGCGGTCGCCGATCGCGCAACCGTGCAGGATCACCGAATGGCCGACCGTGACGAAGTCGCCGACGATCAGCGGCGAGCCTTCCGGCTTGACCGGGGAGCGGTGCGACACGTGGCCCATCGTCAGGTCCTGGATGTTGCTGGCGCGGCCGATGCGGATGCGGTGCACGTCACCGCGCAGCACCGCGTTGCACCAGACCGAGCTGTCGTCGCCGAGCGTGACGTCACCGATCACCTGTGCGGACGGATGCAGGTAGACGCCGTCGCCCAGCGTCGGGGAAGTGTCGAGATAGGAGGAAACAGGCATGGCGATTGTTCTGCGGAGTGAAACGGAGCGGTGTTCGGCATGGCCGCGATGCGGCCGTGCGCCGCCGGCGCCGTCAGCGCTCGAGACGCGCCACCTTTTCCAGCTTGGCGATGCCGAGGTCGAGCAGCTTCATGCCGTGGCGGCCGAAGTTGATCTGCGCGCGGGCGTTGCCGCCGCTGCCTTCGATGTTGACGATCACGCCTTCGCCGAATTTCGCATGCGACACCGTCTCGCCGATCTTCCAGCCGACCTCGGGCTTGCCGAGGTTCTGCGCGATCCGGTTGCTGATCGCCGCCGCGTCCGGCGCCTCGTCCCAGGCAGCCTTCGGGTTGGCGAACCAGTGACGCTGCTGCACGCGCGGCGACAGCCATTTCAGCGACGCTTCCGGCAGCTCGTCGAAGAAGCGCGAGCGCAGGTTGTAGCGCGACTGGCCGTGCAGCATCCGCGTCTGCGAAAAGCTCAGGTAGAGCCGCTTGCGGGCGCGGGTGATCGCGACGTACATCAGCCGCCGCTCCTCCTCGAGCCCGCCGTCTTCCTTCTGCGAATTCTCGTGCGGGAACAGGCCTTCCTCGAGGCCGGTGATGAACACCGCATCGAACTCCAGCCCCTTCGACGAATGCACCGTCATCAGTTGCAGCGCGTCCTGCCCGGCCTGTGCCTGGTTGTCGCCGGCTTCCAGCGACGCGTGCGACAGGAAGGCCGACAGCGGCGACATCACCGCGGCCAGCGGCGCGTCGGCGTCGAGGATTTCCACGCGGTCCGGGTCGTTGGCGATCGCCTCACCGGCCGGCAAGGCCGCCTTCGGCCCGGCCAGCGCCGGCGTGTCGATGCCGAAGCCTTCTTCGGAAACGAACAGCGTCGCCGCGCTGACCAGCTGCTCCAGGTTCTCGATGCGGTCGGCGCCTTCCTTCTCCGCGCGATAGTGCAGCAGCAGTCCGCTGCGATCCAGCACCACCTCGACCATCTCGGCCAGCGGCAGGTGCTGCGTCTCGAAGCGCGCGCCCTCGATCAGTTTCACGAAGCCGCCGAGCGAAGTGCCGGCCTTGCCGGTCACGTAGGGCACCGCCGCGTACAGCGAGATGCCGTATTGCCGCGCCGCGTCCTGCAACTGCTCCAGCGAGCGAGCCCCGATGCCGCGCGCAGGGAAGTTCACCACGCGCAGGAAGGCCGAGTCGTTGTGCGGGTTGTCCATCAATTGCAGGTAGGCGATCGCGTGCTTGATCTCGGCGCGCTCGAAGAAGCGCTGGCCGCCGTAGACGCGGTACGGGATGCCGGCGGTGAACAGCGCATGCTCGATCACCCGCGACTGCGCGTTGGAGCGGTACAGCACCGCGATCTCGCTGCGCGCGGCGCCGTCGTGGATCAGGCTCTTGATTTCCTCGATCAGCCACTGCGCTTCCTGCAGGTCGCTGGTGGCCTCGAATATCCGCACCGGCTCGCCGTGGCCGGCATCGGTGCGCAGGTTCTTGCCGAGCCGCTTGCTGTTGTGCGCGATCAGTTCGTTGGCGCTGTCGAGAATGTGACCGTGCGAGCGGTAGTTCTGCTCCAGCTTGATCAGGTTCTGCACCCGGAACTCGCGTTCGAACGCGGCCATGTTGCCGACGTTGGCGCCGCGGAACGCGTAGATGCTCTGGTCGTCGTCGCCGACCGCGAACACCGCGGCGTGTTCGCCGGCCATCAGCTTCAGCCAGTCGTACTGCAGGTTGTTGGTGTCCTGGAATTCGTCGACCAGGATGTGGCGGAAGCGCGCCTGGTAATGCTCGCGCAGCGGCTGGTTGCGGGTCAGCAGTTCGTAGGTGCGCAGCAGCAGTTCCGCGAAATCGACCACGCCCTCGCGCTGGCACTGGTCATCATAGGCCTGGTACAGCTCGACGAAGCGCCGGTTGTAGTCGTCGTTGGCGTCGACCGCGGACGCGCGCAGACCCTGCTCCTTGGCGCCGTTGATGAAATACATCAGGTTGCGCGCCGGGTATTTCTCGTCGTCGACGTTCAGCTGCTTCAGGAGCCGCTTGATGAACGACAGCTGATCCTGCGAATCGAGGATCTGGAAGGTCTGCGGCAGCGCCGCGTCGCGGTAGTGCGCGCGCAGGAGCCGGTTGCACAGGCCGTGAAAGGTGCCGATCCACATGCCGCGAGTGTTGATCGGCAGCATCGCCGACAGCCGCGCGGTCATTTCTTTGGCCGCCTTGTTGGTGAACGTGACCGCGAGAATGCCGGCCGGGGACACTTGCCCGGTCTGGATCAACCAGGCGATCCGGGTGGTCAGCACGCGGGTCTTTCCGGAGCCGGCGCCGGCCAGGATCAGCGCCGGCTGGGGCGGCAGTGTCACGGCGGCAAGCTGTTCGGGATTGAGATTCTGGAGGAGGCTTTGCATCCGGCCATTATAAGCCGCGGCCCCTGATGGAACGGGGCTGCGCGGTGCGCTGAAGTGGTCGTAGGAGGACCGCGGGAGCGACCGCAAACCCGCGCCGATCCGCTACGATTGGCGGATGGATCACCCGCCTCGCCGCATCGCGCATCTGGACATGGATGCCTTCTTCGCATCGGTCGAACTGCTGCGCTACCCGGACCTGCGCGGACGGCCGGTGGTGGTCGGCGGCCGCTCGACGCCGCCGCCGACAGAAGGGCGGGACGGCACGCGGCGCTACGCGCGCCTGCGCGACTATGCCGGCCGCGGCGTGGTCACCACCTCGACCTACGAGGCGCGCGCGCTCGGCGTGTTTTCGGCGATGGGGATCATGAAGGCGGCGCAACTGGCGCCTGACGCGGTGCTGCTGCCGGCCGATTTCGAAGCCTACCGCGATTGCTCGCGCCGTTTCAAGGCGGCGGCCGCGGCGATCGCGCCGCGCCTCGAGGACCGTGGCATCGACGAGATCTACCTCGACCTGACCGACCTGCCGGACGATTCGGCGACGCTGGCCCGGCGGCTGAAGCAGGCGGTGCGCGACGCGACCGGACTGACCTGCTCGATCGCGATCTCGCCCAACAAGCTGCTGTCGAAGATCGGCTCCGACCTCGACAAACCGGACGGCATCACGATCCTCGAACCGGAAGACATCGCCACCCGGATCTGGCCGCTGCCGGCAGCGAAGATCAACGGCATCGGGCCGAAGGCGAACGCGCGGCTGGCCGGACTCGGCATCGCTACCGTGGGCGACCTCGCGAAGGCCGGCGTCGCGCTGCTGGCCGGGCATTTCGGCCGCGGCACCGCGCAATGGCTGCACGAGTCGGCGAATGGAATCGACCGGCGCGAGGTGGTCACCGAGTCGACGCCGAAATCGGTCAGCCGCGAAACCACCTTCGAGCGCGACCTGCACGCGGTACGAGACCGCGCCGCGCTGTCGGAAATCTTCACGCGGCTGTGCGTGCGGGTCGCGGCCGACCTGGACCGCAAGCGGGTGGCCGGCCGCACCATCGGCATCAAGCTGCGCTACGACGATTTCCGCACCGTCACGCGCGACGTCACGCTGCCGGCGCCGACCATGGACGCGGCGGCGATCCGGCGCGCGGCCGGCGAATGCCTGCGGCGGGTGCCGCTGGAGAAGCGGCTGCGCCTGCTCGGGGTGCGGGTCGGCGGCCTGGTTCCGGCCGATGAAGCGGCCGCGCCGGCGCCGGGGCTGCAGCAGGAACTGGCGCTGTACGCGGCGACTGAGGACGCTCGACGCGGGCGATGACCGCGCCCCGGCGCGGGGCCTCGGTCAGAGCTCGTTTTCCTCGTCGGAATCGCCGAACACGTCCTCCACCTTCTGCGGCTTGGGCATGTTGCCGACCAGGCTGAACGTCATCTGGATCAGCGACTGCGTGATGAGCGCGCTGACCTGGTCGTCGGTGGATCCGGTACCGGTTCCACCGGCGTCCTGCGTGGTGGCGACCGGCTGGGTGTTGGCGGGATCGACAGGCGTGACCATGGCGTGCTCCTGGAGAGGAAGAATCGGACCGCGAAGATTGGCGTCGCGGCGAGGTTTTCCCCCTCATAGCCTTCGGCCCGCCGGATTTCAACCGGAATCTTCCGAAAATCCTCAAAAAGGCTGTTTCCGGAAGGGCCGGGAAAACGCGTCCGCTTGTCCTGCCTCACGGCGGTCCGCTTTGTCCCGGGGCATCATCGGGCGACATCCTTCGACGCCGCTCCATGCCCTTCCACTCCACCCGACTGCAACAACGCCTTTTCCTGCTACTGCTGGCGCTGGTGACGCTCGCCTTCGGCGCGATCCTGCTGCCGTTCTACGGCGCGGTCTTCTGGGCCGCAGTGCTGGCGATCCTGTTCGCGCCGCTGCAGCGGCGGCTGGTCGCGGCGACCGGGCACCGGCGCAACGTCGCAGCGCTGCTGTCGCTGCTGACCGCGCTGGTCATCGTGATTCTGCCGATGGCGCTGGTGACGACGTCGCTGCTGCACGAAGGCTCGGTCATCTACGATCGCATCCGCTCGGGCCAGATCGACTTCGGCGCCTATTTCGCGCAAGCGGTCGACATGCTGCCGCACTGGGTCAGCCAGGCGCTGGACAACTCGGGGCTGGCGGATCTGGCCGACATCCGCCGCAAGCTGTCGACCGGCGCGATGGAAGGCAGCCAGACGATCGCCAGGCAGGCGCTGACGGTCGGCCAGAGCACGTTCAATCTCGCGATCGCCTTCGTCGTGATGCTCTACCTGCTGTTTTTCCTGCTGCGCGACGGCCCCGTCATCGCGCGCCGGATTCGCGAAGCGGTGCCGCTGCAGGCCTCGCACAAACGGCAATTGTTCGAGAAGTTCACCACCGTGATCCGCGCGACGATCAAGGGCAACATCGTGGTCGCCGCGATCCAGGGCGCGCTCGGCGGCGTGATGTTCTGGTTCCTCGGCATTCCGGGTGTCTTGCTGTGGGGCACCATCATGGCGTTCCTCTCGTTGCTGCCGAGCATCGGCGCGGCACTGGTGTGGGGTCCGGTCGCGCTCTATTTCCTGTTCACCGGCGCCATCTGGCAAGGCGTGTTGCTGGTCCTCTGGGGATCGGTGGTGATCGGTCTGGTCGACAACCTCCTGCGGCCGTTGCTGGTCGGCAAGGACACGCAGATGCCGGACTACGTGGTGCTGGTGTCCACGCTGGGCGGCATGGCGCTGCTCGGCCTGAACGGCTTCGTGATCGGCCCGGTGGTCGCGGCGCTGTTCATCGCCGCCTGGGATCTGTTCGACGCCGAACAGAACGAGCCCTGACGCCAGCCGAGCACGGCCGACGCGGCGGGAAAGATTTACACTGTCGGGTTATTGCGCATCACAGGGAGCCTGACATGAAGCAAGACGATTTCTCCGCGGAGGACTGGCGCCGGCTGCTGCGCCACATCGGGGAAAACCCGGACCGACAGGGGCTGCGGGAAACGCCGGAGCGCGTCGACCGCGCCTGGCAGCACTGGACGTCGGGCTACCGGCAGAATCCGGCCGAGGTCTTGAAGGTGTTCGAAGACGGCGCCGAGCAGTACAACGAACTGATCGTGGTGCGCGGCATCCCGGTCTACAGCCACTGCGAGCACCACCTGGCGCCGTTCTTCGGCACCGCCACCGTCGGCTATACGCCGAACGGCAAGATCGTCGGCCTGTCCAAGCTGACCCGGCTGGTCGACTGCTTCGCCAAGCGGCTGCAGGTGCAGGAACGGCTGACGATCCAGGTCGCCGAGGCATTGATGGAGCACGTCCAGCCGCTGTCCGCCGGCGTCGTGATCCGCTGCCGGCATCTGTGCATGGAAAGCCGCGGCATCCGCACTCCGGGCGAGGAAACCGTCACCTCGGCCCTGCTCGGCGAGATGCGCACCAATCTCGCGCTGCGCACCGAGTTCCTGGCGTTGGCCAAGGAAACCGCCTGACCTCGCCGTCCCGCCCGGCGGCATGGGGCGATTCGCGAATATGCTAGGCTGCGCCCCGATATGCCTTTCCGTTTCCTCCGACGCGACGTGTTCTGCTGGATCGCGGCGCTGGCCGTCCTGGTCCATGCGCTGCTGCCGTCGCTCGGCGAAGCCTTGGCCGCGCCGTCGGCGGGCAAGGTCCTGTTTGTCGAAATCTGCTCGCTGCACGGCGTTCAGTCGATTGCCTTGCCGCTGACGAAAGGGCAAGGCAAGACCGATCCGAATGGCGGCTCCGTACCGCATTGCGCGTTCTGCGCGATGCATGCGCACGGCCTCGCGCTGCCGCCGCAGGACATCGCGTTTGCGCTGCCGAACCCTGCCACCTTCTTCCCCCGCCTCTTCCTGGACGCGTCCGCGCCGCTGTTCGCCTGGATCGCTCCGCCGTCCCGCGGCCCGCCGGCCCGCCGGCCGTCTTAGCCTTTCCGCCATCGACACGCCCGCCCGGCGGGCGTCGTTTTGTAACGCCACGCCCTCGCGCATCGTCTAATGGGATGTCGCGCGGTCGCGGCTTTCAAGGGTCATCATGAAAAGGATTTGTATCGTCATACCGGCGGCGCTGGCGGCGGCCGGTCCGGTCACGTGCGCGATCGCGCAAACCACGGAACCCGCGCCGCGCACGCTGGCTCCCGTCGTCGTCAGCACCACCCCTTCCGCCACCCGGCTC
>JBQCGO010000317.1:0-4298 GCA_051955575.1 Burkholderiaceae bacterium | reverse complement strand
CCCGGGGGGCGCGCCACAGCGCCGCCCGGCCCGGGGGGGGGGTGTCCCCGGGTGGGGGGTGGTTGGGGGGGCCCCACCCGGCGCGGCCGGTGGCCACCGGCCCGCAGGTCGAACCGCCGCCCGCCTGACCCGACCGCCCCTCCAACGTCGTCCTGACGCCCTCCCGGCGCGCCACACGAATCGCCCGCCGGTGCCGCCGCACATGGCGCAACCATCGCGCAACCATCGCGCCACCACCGCGCTATCATCCCGTCCCGATACCGCCCGCCCCTGTCCGAATGCCGATCCCCAGCCCGCTGTCCCGCCGCACGCTGCCGCAGCGCGCCCGCCTTGCGCTGTCCCGCCGGGCGCGCCACACCGCGCGGCTGTCGCGGCATTCGTTCCGCTTCGCGGTCTTCCTCGGCGGCGCCGCCGCGGTCGCGCTGTTCTCGCTCGCCTTCGCCTGGCTGTCCGAGCGGATGCTGGACTGGAATCAACGGCTGACCCAGTCGCATGCCTGGATCGCGCTGCCGCTGATGCCGATCGCGTTCGCCGCGCTGCGCTGGCTGACGATCCGGGTGGCGCCGCAGGCGCGCGGCAGCGGCATTCCGCAAGTCATCGCCGCGATGTCGATGCCGGCCGGCGGGGCGCAGACGCTGCTGGTGTCGCTGCCCCAATCGCTATGGAAGATCGTGCTGACCGCGGGCGGCCTGCTGGCCGGCGCGTCGATCGGGCGCGAAGGGCCGTCGGTGCAGGTCGGCGCGGCGGCGATGCTTGCCTGGGGCCGCTGGTGGCAAGGCCGCGGCCGATTCGCGGTCGGGTTCCGGCCGGAAGCGCTGATCGCGGCCGGCGCGGCGGGCGGCCTGGCCGCCGCCTTCAACACGCCGCTGGCCGGCGTGGTGTTCGCCATCGAGGAACTCGGCCGCGGCAGCGCGGTGCGCTGGGACCGGCTGGTGCTGTCCGGCGTGCTGGCGGCCGGCTTCCTGTCGCTGGCGATGCTCGGCGACCACACCTATTTCCCCATCGCCGATGCGATCCGCGCGCTCGGCGCGTCCTGGAGCGTGGTCGCGCTGTGCGCCCTGGTGAACGGGACGCTCGGCGGGCTGTTCGCGAAAACGCTGCTGGGCGGCCCGCTGCGCTGGCTGCCGACACGCTGGCGGGCGCAGGTGGCGCGCCGGCCGATCGCTGTCGCCGCCGGCTGCGGCCTGCTGGTCGCCCTAATCGGCATCGCACTCGGCGGCGCGACCTACGGCACCGGCTACGGGCAGGTGGCGGCGCTCCTGAACGGCCAGTCCGGCCCGGGCTGGGGCTTCGGCATAGGCAAGTTTGCGGCAACGGTGCTGTCCTACTTCGCCGGCACGCCGGGCGGCATCTTCACGCCGTCGCTGGCGATCGGCGCCGGCCTCGGCGACACCCTCGCGCATCTGCTGCCCGGCGCGACCGACGCCCGGCTCGCGGTGCTGCTGTCGATGGCGGCCTTCCTCGCCGGGGCGACGCAGGCGCCGATCACCGCCAGCGTCATCGTGATGGAAATGACCCGCACCCATGACCTGACCCTGTTGCTGCTGGCCGCCACCCTCGGCGCATCGGTCGTGTCGCGCCAGTTCTGCCCGCGGCCTTTCTATCACACCGCTTCCCGCCACTTCCGCCGCGAAGCCCTGGCGGCATCGGAAGCCCCTGCCCGCCATGCCCGCGACGCCGCATCCGGCGACGCATCCGGCGACGCAAAGATCGATGCAAAGAATTAACAATTTGCTTTCGTTCTTTCCCATACGATAGCGTGAAAGCATTCGCTGCCTAGGGCGGCCGGGGAGCAGGCAGGCGTTGCGCGACCGGACGCAAAACGCATGGCGCATGCCATGCCGGAATGGTCCGGATTTGCCCGCATCGCCAACGCGCGAGCGCTCGACGGACAGGACGGGACGCCGCATGCCAGAACACGATTCCACGCCATCCAGAGCGCCCGCGGAGCGACAGACCGCCGACGCCCTGGACGCCGGCATGTTTTCGGGCGCCGATCCGCGTCATCTCGCGGTCCTGTGCGAGCACACGCCGAACTTCGTTGCCTGCGTCGCCGGCCCGCACCACGTCTGCACCCATGCGAACGGCGCCTTCCTCAAGCTGATCGGCGCGCGCGATCCGGTCGGCCGGCCGCTCTGCGAGGCGGTGCCGGAATGGAACGGCCAGAAGATCGCCCGGCTGCTCGATGACGCCCGCAACCGGCGCGAGCGCATCGCCGACCATGGCCACGCGCTGCGCATCCGGCGCGAGAACGGCGCCGGCTTCGACACTCTGCACATCCACCTGATCCTGCTGCCGGTGACCGGCGCCGACGGCGGCGTGGAAGTGCTCTTCATCGTCGGCATCGACGTCACCGCTCAACGACGCTCGCAACAGGACCTGCTCGAATCGACCGAGCGCACCGCGCTGGCGCTGCACGGCGGCGGCGACGGCGCGTGGGACATGAACCCGGTGACGCGGCAGGTCGTCTTCTCGGCGCGCTGGAAGGACCTCCTCGGCTACGGCGAAAACGAGGTGGTCGGCACGATGGATTTCTGGCAGACGCTGGTGCATCCCGACGACGTCGTCGACACGCTGGCCTCGCTCGATGCCTGCCTGGCGGGGACGAGCGCCAGCTACAGTCACGAGCACCGGATGCGCTGCCGCGACGGCAGCTGGAAATGGGTGCTCGCGCGCGGCGTCGTGGTAGCGCGCGACGACGACGGCTGCGCGCTGCGCGTGGCCGGCACGATGACCGACATTTCCGAAACGCGCCTGCTGACCGATCGTCTTCAGCAAAGCCATGACCTGCTGAAAAATCTTTCCGAACAGGTGCCCGGCGCGCTGTTCCAGTTTCATCTGTCTCCCGAGGGTCGCTACACGATGCCGTTCGCCAGCGCCGGCATGCGCGACATGTTCGAGGTGGAGCCGGAGGAAGCAGTGGCCGGCAGCGCCCGCATGCTGGGGCGCGTCCATCCGGACGACCGCCAGAGCATCGCCGATTCGATCGTCGCCTCGGGCAAGGCGCTGCAGCCGTGGTCGCACGAATTCCGCGTGCTGCTGCCGCGCCAGGGCCTGCGCTGGCGGCTCGGCAAGGCGCAACCGGAGCGGCGCACGGACGGCAGCGTGCTGTGGCACGGCTTCATGGCCGACATCACCGAGCGCAAGCGGATCGAGGAAGAACTGGCCCGGCTGGCGCTGATCGCGCGCAAGATCACCACCGCGGTGCTGATCACCGACGCCGAAGGCCGCATCGAATGGGCCAACGAGGCGTTCACCGTGCTGACCGGCTATTCGGTGGAGGAAGTCACCGGCCGCAAGCCGGGCCATTTCCTGCAAGGACCGGACACCGACCCGGCCAGCGCCCAGCTGATGCGCGAAGCGGTCGAAGCCATGCGCGGCTTCGAGCTCGACATCGTCAACTATCACAAGTCCGGCCGCTCCTACTGGCAGCACATCAAGGCCGATCCGGTCCACGACAAGGACGGCAAGGTGGCCCACTTCATCAGCATCCAGAGCGACGTCACGCAGCGCGTGCGCGCCGACCGGATGATCTGGGAGCAGGCCAACTACGACACGCTGACCGGGTTGCCGAACCGCCGTCTGTTCCGCGACCGGCTCGATCAGGAAGTGCGCAAGTCGCAGCGCACCGGCATGCCGGTGGCGCTGCTGTTCATCGATCTCGATCACTTCAAGGAAGCCAACGACCTGCTCGGTCACGATGCCGGCGACATGCTGCTGCGGCAGGCGGCGCAGCGCATCGGTGCAGTGCTGCGCGCGTCCGACACCGTCGCGCGGCTGGGCGGCGACGAATTCACAGTGATCCTCGCCGAGCTGCATGAGGCGTCGGACGTCGAAGGCGTGGCCGGCAAGATTCTCGACACGCTGCGCCAGCCCTTCCACCTTGGCAACGAGATCGTCTATCTGTCGGCCAGCATCGGCGTGACGCTGTATCCGAAGGACGCCGAGGGCCCGGAGGAAATGGTGCGCAACGCCGACCAGGCGATGTACGTGTCGAAAGGCGCAGGGCGCAACCGGTTCAGCTACTTCACGCCGTCGATGCGCGAGCAGGCGCACCAGCGGCTGCGCCTGACCAGCGACTTGCGCGAGGCGCTGGGCGCCGGCCAGATGCGGGTCTATTTCCAGCCGATCGTCGACCTCGCCAACGGCGGCATCGTCAAGGCGGAGGCGCTGCTGCGCTGGGAACATCCGGTGCGCGGGCTGGTGATGCCGGCCGAGTTCGTGCCGCTGGCCGAGGAGTCGGGCATGATCGTCGGGATCGGCGACTGGGTGTTCCGCGAGGCGGCCTACTGGGCGCA
>JBQCGO010000316.1:0-7383 GCA_051955575.1 Burkholderiaceae bacterium | reverse complement strand
GCCGACCGCGATGCGCGTCAGGCCGTCGGCCAGGCCGTCGAACTTGGCAATCTCCGACGCCTGCGCGATCACGTGCCGGATGCGGCCGCGCTCCAGCCGGTCCTGCAGGTCGGCCGGCGTGACCAGCATCGTGGTCGGCACCATCACCGCGCCGAGCTTGATCCCGGCCAGCATGATTTCCCACAGCTCGACACGATTCGGCAGCATCAGCAGCACGCGGTCGCCGCGCGCGATGCCGAGGCCGCGCAGCCAGTTGGCGACCCGGCTCGAGCGCGCCGCCATCTCCGCGAACGAAATCTTTTGCTCGCCGCCCTCGTCGACCACCCACAGCGCCGGCGTCTGGTTGCCGCGCGCCTGCACGTCGAAGAAGTCGAGCGCCCAGTTGAAATGTGCGAGCGCCGGCGGCCGGAAATCGCGGTACGCGGTGTCGTAGTCCTCGCGGTGGCGCAGCAGGAAATCGCGGGCTTCGACGAAGGCTTGCGTGGCATCCATGTCGTTCATGTCGCCTCCGGGGACGTTGGGAAAGGAATCAGGCGGAAAGAAATCAAACGGGATAATCGGCCAGGCTGCGCGCGATCAGCATCCGCTGGATCTCGCTCGAGCCTTCGTAGATCTGCGTGATGCGCGCGTCGCGGTAGTAGCGCTCGACCGGATAGTCCCGCAGGTAGCCGTAGCCGCCGTGAATCTGGATCGCCTTCGAGCAGACGCGCTCGGCCATCTCGGACGCGAACAGCTTGGCCTGCGACGCTTCCGACAGGCAGGGCACGCCGGCGCTGCGCATGCGCGCGGCCTGCAGCACCAGCAGGCGCGCGGCGCTCAACTGCACCTGCATGTCGGCCAGCATGTTGGCGATGCTCTGGTGCTCGACGATCGGCTTGTCGAACTGGCGCCGCTCGCGCGCGTAGGCCAGCGCCGCCTCGAACGCGGCGCGCGCGATGCCGAGCGCCTGCGCGGCGATGCCGATGCGGCCGCCTTCGAGGTTCGACAGCGCGATCGCCAGTCCCTTGCCGCGCGGGCCGAGCAGGTTGGCCTCGGGGATCGCGCAGCCGTCGAGGGTGATCGCGCAGGTATCGGAGCCGCGGATGCCGAGCTTGTGCTCGACGCGGTTGACGATGAAGCCCGGCGTGTCGGTCGGCACCAGGAACGCCGACAGGCCCTTCTTGCCGAGCTCGGGATCGGTCACCGCGAACACGATCGCCAGTCCCGCGCGCTTGCCGTTGGTGACGAACTGCTTGCTGCCGTCGAGCGTCCAGCGCCCGTCGCGCAGCACCGCACGGGTGGCGAGCCGGTGCGCTTCCGAGCCGGCCTGCGGCTCGGTCAGGCAGAAGCAGCCGATGGTGCGGCCCGAGGCCAGGTCCGGCAGCCAGCGCCGCTTCTGCTCGTCGCTGCCGTAGCCGAGGATCGGCCCGCAGCCGACCGAGTTGTGCACGCTCATCAGCGCGCCGCAGGCGCCGTCGCCGGCCGAGACTTCCTCGACCGCGAGCGCGTAGGCCACGTAGTCGGTGAACGAGCCGCCCCATTCCTCGGGCACCACCATGCCGAGCAGGCCGAGCTCGCCCATGCGCGCGACCGCGTCGTCGGCGATCCAGCCGTCGCGGTCCCACTGCTCGGCGTGCGGCGCGAGCTCGTTGCGGGCGAAGTCGCGCGCCGCGTCGCGGATCATCACCTGCTCTTCGGTCAAGCCGAAATCCGACATGTCGAACCTCTTCTGCGAAGACTACGAAAAGACTTTCTCGCCGGCGCGCGCGAAGAACGCCTGCACCTGCTGCGGCGTGACTTCGTCGAGCGACGCCGGCCGCCAGCGCGGCGCGTTGTCCTTGTCGACGATCAGCGCGCGCACGCCCTCGACGAAATCGCCGTCCTGCAGCCACGCGCGGTCCAGCGCGAACTCCATGTCGAAGCAGCGCTCCAGCGGCAGGTCGCGGCCGCGCCGCAGCAGTTCGTGCGTCACGCACATCGCCAGCGGCGAACGCTTCGCCATCGTCTGCAGCGTCTCTTCGGCCCAGGCCTTGCAAGCCGGATCGGATTCGGCGCGCAGCGAGGCGACGACGGCCGGCACCGACGGCAGCGAGAAATGGCGGTCGATCGCGTCGCGCACCGCCGCCAGCGGCGCATCGGGCAGCGCCGGCTGCGCGCCGAGCGCGTCCAGCAGCGCGCCGATCTTGTCACCCCCGTCGGCCGGTTTTCCCTGCCAGTCGAGCGCGTCGAGCCGGGCATCGAGTTCGGCCAGCGTCCCGCTCGGCAGGAACGCATCGGCCAGCCCGCAGTACAGCGCATCGGCTGCGCGGATCTGCCGGCCGGTCAGGCCGAGATAAAGCCCCAGCGCGCCCGGCAGCCGCGACAGGAAGTAGCTGCCGCCGACGTCGGGGAAATAGCCGATGCCGACTTCCGGCATCGCCATCCGGGTGCGGTCGGTAGCGATGCGCAGCGACGATCCCTGTGCGAGGCCCATGCCGCCGCCCATCACGTAGCCGTCCATGCAGGCCAGGATCGGTTTCGGATAGCGGTGGATCGCGATGTCGAGCGCGTACTCCTCGCGGAAGAACATCATGTGCAGGTCGTCGTTCGCGCGGCGGCTGTCGTACAGCGCGCGGATGTCGCCGCCGGCGCAGAACGCCTTTTCGCCGGCGCCGCGGATCGTCACCGCGCGCACGTCGGGATCGCGCGCCCAGCGGTCGAGATGCGCATGCAGGTCGCGCACCATGCCCATCGACAGCGCGTTCAGCGCGGCGGGGCGGTTCAGCGTGAGATGGCCGACATGGTTGCGCACCTCGGCGACGATTTCGGGCTGGTCGCCGGCGCTCATGCGGCGTCGTCCTTGCGAACCATCTTGATGATCGCGGAAAAGTCGAGGCCGCCGTGGCCCTGCGCGCTGAAGCTCTGGTAAAGCTGCTGCGCGAGCGCGCCGAGCACGACCGGCTGGCGCGACAGCTTGGCCGCCTCGGTCGCCAGGCCCAGGTCCTTCAGCATCAGGTCGGTGCCGAAGCCGCCGCTGTAGCCGCGTGCGGCCGGCGCGGTCGGCACCACGCCGGGGTAGGGGTTGTAGACCTCGGAACTCCAGCAGCGGCCGCTGGAGGTGTTCAGGATGCCGGCCAGGACTTTCGGATCGACGCCGAGCGCGACGCCGAGCGACATCGCCTCGGCGGTGCCGATCATCGAGATCCCGAGCAGCATGTTGTTGGCGATCTTGGCCGCCTGGCCGTTGCCGGCCGCGCCGCAGTGGACGATGTTCTTGCCCATCGCGGCCAGCACCGGCTTGGCCTTGTCGAAATCTTCCACGCTGCCGCCGACCATGAAGGTCAGCGTGCCGGCCTCGGCGCCGCCGGTGCCGCCGGACACCGGCGCGTCCAGCATCGGGTTGCCGTGCCGGGCCGCGGCGGCCGCGACCTCGCGCGCGCTGTGCGGATCGATCGTCGACGAGTCGATCAGCAGCGTACCGGCCGGCACCGCGGCGAGCAGGCCGCCGTCGCCGAGGTAGACGCGGCGCACGTGCTCGGACGCGGGCAGCATCGTGACGATCATGTCCGCGCCGGCGCGCGCCACGTCGGCGACCGAGCCCGCGCGCTGCACGCCGGCCTCGGCGATGTTCGCCAGCGCATCCGCGACCACGTCGAACGCGACCAGCTCGTGGCCCGCCTTCAGCAGGTTGCGCGCCATCGGCGCACCCATGTGGCCGAGGCCGATGAAACCGATCTTCATTGCCGTCTCCTTTGTTGTCTTTTCTTGGCTTTCTTGTCTTTCTTGTCGTTGCGCGATGCGGCACGCCGGCGGGTCAGCGGTTCTTGAAGTCCGCCTTGCGCTTCTCGGCGAACGCCGCCATGCCTTCCTTCTGGTCTTCGGTCGCGAAGGTCGAGTGGAACAGCCGGCGCTCGAAGCGCATGCCTTCGGCCAGCGTGGTCTCGTAGGCGCGGTTGACCGCTTCCTTGGCCATCATCACGATCGGCTGCGACATCTGCGCGATGCGCTCGGCGGTCTTGATCGCATCGTCGAGCAGTTCGGCGGCCGGCACCACGCGGCTGACCAGGCCGCTGCGCTCGGCTTCCTGCGCGTCCATCATGCGCCCGGTCAGCACCATGTCCATTGCCTTGGCCTTGCCGACGAAACGTGTCAGCCGCTGCGTGCCGCCGGCGCCGGGAATGGTGCCGATGGTGATCTCGGGCTGGCCGAACTTCGCCGTATCGGCGGCGAGGATGATGTCGCACATCATCGCCAGCTCGCAGCCGCCGCCGAGCGCGTAGCCGGCCACCGCCGCGATGGTCGGCTTGCGGAACGACGCGATCCGCTCCCAGGTCGCGGTGATGAAGTCGGCCTTGTAGACGTCCATGTACGACCAGTGTTGCATCGCCTTGATGTCGGCGCCGGCGGCGAACGCCTTCTCGCTGCCGGTCAGGACCACGGCGGCCACGTCCTCGTCGGCTTCCAGCGCGTCGAGCGCGGCGCCGAGCTCGCGCGTCAGGTCCGGCGACAGCGCGTTCAATGCCTTCGGCCGGTTCAGGGTGATCAGCGCGACCTTGCCGCGCTTTTCGAGCAGGATGTTGTCGAAATTCATGGCTACCTTATTTCAGATTGATCGTGGTGTTGACGCCGCCGGACACCGCGTCGTCGTCGAACCAGCGCTGCGTGACGGTCTTGGTCTGCGTGTAGAACAGCACCACCTGCTTGCCGTACGGGCCGAGGTCGCCGAGCTTGGACGCGCGCGAACCGGTGAACGAGAACAGCGGCACCGGCACCGGGATCGGCAGGTTGATGCCGACCTGGCCGACGTCGATCTCTTCCTGGAACCGGCGCGCGGCCGCGCCCGACTGGGTGAAGATCGCGGTGCCGTTGCCGTTCGGGTTGGCGTTGATGATCTCGATCGCTTCGTCCAGCGTCGCGGCCGACATCAGCGCCAGCACCGGGCCGAACACTTCCTGGTCGTAGATCGCCATGCCGGGCTTCACGCCGGAAAAGACGGTCGGGCCGACGAAGTTGCCGCGCTCGTAGCCGGCCACCTTGGCGTTGCGGCCGTCGAGTTCCAGTTTCGCGCCGTCGGCCACGCCGCGCTCGATCAGGCCGGTCACGCGCTCCAGCGCCGCGCACGAGATCAGCGGGCCGACATCGGTGCCGGTCTCGGTGCCGGCGCTGACCTTCAGCGTGCGCGCCTTTTCCACCAGGTCCGGGATCCAGTCGTTGGCCGCGCCGACCAGCACCGCGACCGACACCGCCATGCAGCGTTGCCCGGCCGCGCCGAAGGAGGCGCCGAGCAGCGCGTTGATCGCTTGGTCGCGATTGGCGTCGGGCAGGATCACCGCGTGGTTCTTCGCGCCCATCATGCACTGCACCCGCTTGCCCGCGAGCGACGCGCGCTGGTAGACGTGGGTGCCGACTTTGGTCGAGCCGACGAAGGACACTGCCTTGATGTCCGGGTGGTCGCAGATCGCGTTGACCACGTCCTCGCCGCCGTGTACCACGTTCAGCACGCCCGGCGGGATGCCGGCTTCGAGCGCCAGTTCGGCCAGCCGCATCGTCACCATCGGGTCCTGCTCGGACGGCTTCAGCACGAAGGTGTTGCCGGTGGCGATCGCCATCGGGAACATCCACAGCGGGATCATTGCTGGGAAGTTGAACGGCGTGATGCCGGCGCAGACGCCGAGCGGCTGCAGCAGCGTGAAAGTGTCGACGCCGGTGGCGACGTTGTTGGCCAGCTCGCCCAGCTGCAGGTTGCCGATCGCGGCCGCGTGCTCGACCACTTCGAGTCCGCGAAACACGTCGCCCTCGGCGTCGGCCAGCGTCTTGCCCTGCTCGGCGGTCAGGATCGCGGCGAGCTCCTTCATGTGCTCGCGGATCAACTGCTGGTATTTCAGGAAGATGCGGGCGCGAACGCCGATCGAGGTCTTGCGCCAGGTCTTGAACGCCGCCTTTGCGCTGGCGACCGCGGCGGCCACTTCGTCGGCGGTCGCGAACGGCACGCGCGCCAGCACTTCCTGCGTGGCCGGGTTGACGATGTCGCGCCACTGGCTGCTGGCGGAGTCGACGAATTTGCCGTCGATCAGCAGCTTGACGGTGGCGGGGGAGGGCAGGTGCTGAGGATTGGCGCTCATCGTTGTCTCCTGTGTTATCGGACGAATAATAGTCGACGATGGTAGCAGTGCGGATTTGTCGCCACAATCACCAACATTGCAGGGCGCGGCTGCAGATTTGCACAGCGTCAACCGCCGGATCGTCCCGGTCGGTGCGCCCGATGAGCGGAAAGGGAGGCAGACGATGGATTGGGACAAGTTCCGGTTCTTCCTGGCGCTGGCGCGCGGCGGCAGGCTGACCAGCGCCGCGCGCCGGCTGGAAGTCGATCACACCACCGTGTCGCGCCAGATCCAGGCGCTGGAAAAGGCGCTCGGCGCAAGCCTGTTCTCCCGCGAGGCGGACGGTTACGCGCTGACCGAGGCCGGCAAGCGGCTGCTGCCGCACGCCGAGGCGATGGAACAAGCCTGCCTCGCGGTCGAGCAGGAAGCGCCGGGCAACCGCGAGGAATTGTCGGGCGTGGTGCGGATCGGCGCGACCGAGGGCTTCGGCACCGCGGTGCTGGCGCCGGACCTGGCGCGCTTCGCGGCGGCGCATCCGAAGCTGGTGATCGACCTGCTCGCGGTGCCGAAGCTGGTCAACCTGTCGCGGCGCGAGGCCGACATCGTGATCTCGCTCGACCGGCCGGCGCGCGGCTCGCTGGTGGTGGCGAAGCTGACCGACTACGTGCTGCGGCTGTATGCGTCCGCCGCCTATCTCGCCGGCCATCCGCCGCTCGCCGCGCGCGACGACCTGCGCCGACACGCATTCGTCGGCTACGTTGACGACCTGCTGTTCAGCAAGGCGCTGCACTACCTCGACGAAGTCTGCGAGCCGGAGCGCATCGCCTGGCGCAGCACCAGCATCCTCGCGCAGCAGCAGGCGGTCATCGCCGGCGCCGGCATCGCGGTGCTGCCGGCCTTCCTCGCCGACCGCGAGCCGGCACTGCGGCAGGTGCTGCCGGACGAGATCCGGATCGTGCGCACCTTCTGGATCTCGATGCCCTCCGAGATCCGGCACCTGGCGCGGATGCAGGCGACCTGGCAATTCGTGCGGCAGGCGGTCGAGGCGCGGCAGGCGGTGCTGATGGGAGAGGGTGCTTCGGACGGATGATCCGGTTTTCGATGCCCGGACATGAAAAATCCCCGCGCGGCGCCGGCCGGGCGGGGATTTTCAAGGGAGCGGAGCGCGCCGCTTACGCGAAGTTCTTCGCCGCGAAATCCCAGTTCGCGAGGTTCCAGAAGTTCTCGATGTACTTCGGCCGCGCGTTGCGGTAGTCGATGTAGTACGCGTGCTCCCAGACGTCGCAGGTCAGGAGCGCCTTGTCGGCGGTGGTCAGCGGCGTGC
>JBQCGO010000315.1:0-9527 GCA_051955575.1 Burkholderiaceae bacterium | reverse complement strand
GCCGGGGGGCGAAGCGCCGGCCGCGAAATTCGCTGCTCGCGCGCTGCGGCGGCTGGCGCGTCGGCTGCGCCGGCGCGGCCGGCATCCCGGCCGGCTGGACGCGCCGGGGCGGCACCGCGCAAGGATCGCCGCCAAGCGGCTGCGCGACGGGGCGGGTTTCTTTCGCGATCTTTTTCCGCGGCGCAAGGCGCTTCGTCTGATCGGCGCGCTGTCCCGGCTGCAGGACGAGCTGGGACGGCAGAACGACTTCGCCGTCGCGCGCCGGCGGCTGGCGGCGATGCCGGCGATGGCGGACGGCGGCGACGATGCGGGCAGGGCCGCCGCGTTTGCCGACGGTTTTCTGGCAGGCTTGCTGACGAATGCGGCGAAGCGCCTGCGCAAGGCGTGGAAGCAGGTGCGGCGGCGCCTGCGCGATGTCCGTCACATCGGGTAGCACTCGAACGTAGCGAGGCGCGAAACAGTCAAGGAGAAAGGCAGTGGCGGAATCGAAAACGGTGGTCTACGGCGCGATGGCGGGCAATCTCGCCGTCGCGGTGACGAAATTCATCGTCGCCGGCATCAGCGGCAGTTCGGCGATGTTGTCGGAAGCTATCCATTCGACGGTGGACACCGGCAACAGCGTGCTGCTGCTGATCGGCCTGAAGCGCAGCGACCAGCCGCCGGACGCCGAGCATCCGTTCGGCTACGGCAAGGAACTGTATTTCTGGGGGCTGCTGGTGGCGATGCTGATCTTCGCGCTCGGCGGCGGCATGTCGGCCTACGAGGGCGTGACCCACATCCTGCATCCCGAGCCGCTCGAGGACGCGAAGTGGAGCTACATCGTGCTCGGCTGCGCGGCGGTGTTCGAAGGCATCAGCTTTTCGATCGGCATGCACGCGCTGTGGCAGCGCAAGGGCAGCAAGACTTTCTGGCAGGCGATCCGTACCAGCAAGGACCCGGGCACCTTCAACGTGATCGCGGAGGATGGCGCGGCGCTCGCCGGCCTCGCGCTGGCCGCGCTCGGGGTCTGGAGCAGCCACTACTTCAACAGGCCGGAACTGGACGGTGCGGCCTCGGTCGCGATCGGCGTGCTGCTGGCCGGCGTGGCGGTGTTCCTGGTCGTCGAGACGCGCAGCCTGCTGATCGGCGAGGGCGTCAACAGCGCCATCTCGAAGGAAATCCGCACGCTGGTGGGCGCCGATCCCGCGGTCGCGGCTGCGGCGTACCCGCTGACGATGTATTTCGGCCCGAACAACGTGCTGCTCACGCTCGACGTGACCTTCGTGGCCGACATTTCCGGCGTCGAGATCGCCAAGGCGGTGCAGCGGATCGAGAACGAGATCCGCTCGCGCTATCCGGTGATAAAGCGCATCTTCCTGGAAACGCAATCGATCGCCTGCGTCGGACAGCCCGGCCGTGGCCGTGGCGCGCGGGCAGTGGAGCGGTAGGCGTCAGAACTTCGGTATCCGCAGCGTCTTGCTGATCATCAGGCTGCCCGACAGCGCAAACAGCAGCGCCAGCGGATGCAGTTGCCACGGTCCGATGGCCCATGCGCCGCCGGCGAGCGCCTCGCCGATGCGGCTCTGCGAGGCGGCCCACGCGAGGACCGCAGTCAGCAGCACGCTGGTCGGGACCGGCGTGCCTTCGAAATAGGCGACCTTGTCGCTGCCGCCGGCCAGCGCCTCGGCGGTGACGTTGAAGCGCGCCAGCCGGCTCACGCCGCAGCAGACGAAATAGATCAGCGCAACCCAGTCCCAGCCGCCGCGCATGCCGGCCGCGTAGGCCAGCGCCGCCGGCGCCATGCCGAACGACAGAATGTCGGCCAGCGAGTCTAGTTCGCGCCCGAGCGGCGAATGCTGGCGGCGCCAGCGCGCGATGCGGCCGTCGAGCATGTCGAACACGAAGGCGACCGGGGCCATCGCGGCAGCCAGGTAAAAGTCTTGCAGCCGGCCGCTGCCGACGTAGCGCATCGCGAGAAACACCGCGGCGACGCCGCACGCGGCATTGCCCAGCGTGAAGAAATCGGCCAGATGAAAGCCGCGGATCATCGAGAAATGGCGCGGCGGCGGCCTGGACGGAATGCGGTTGTCGGTCATGGCTTCGGCTCCGGCAATGCCGGGTAGACAGCGTTGCGGCCGGGAGGTTTAGCGCCTGTTCCGGCAGGGAACGGGTCGGAACAGGCGCGTGCCGCTACACTGGCGACTTGCCGCAGCACGCCGCCCCTCCCGGAACGATGTCCACCGATACTCGCAGCGCCAACCGCGAACGTCACCGCGCCGACGCCCGCCGTGAGGTCTGGCTGTTCGGCTACGGCTCTCTGATCTGGAAAGCCGACTTCCCGGTCCTCGACCGGCGGCCGGCCGCGATCGAGGGTTGGCAGCGCCGTTTCTGGCAGGCGTCGCACGACCACCGCGGCACCGTCGCGTCGCCGGGACGCGTGGTCACGCTGGCGCGCGCGCCCGGCGCGCTCTGCGCCGGCATGGCGTACCTGGTGACGCAGGACGTGTTCGTGCATCTCGACCATCGCGAAAAGAACGGCTACCTGCGGCTGGCGACCGAGATCCGCTTCGACGACGGCGGCCGCGCCGCCGGCCTGGTCTACATTGCCACGCCGGACAACGCGGCCTGGCTCGGCCCGGCGCCGGACGAGGCGATCGCCCGCCAGATCGCCGGCGCGGCGGGGCCGAGCGGGCGCAACCGCGACTACCTGTTCGAACTGGCGCGGGCGCTGCGCGCGCTTGGGCACGAGGACGCGCACGTGTTCGCGATCGAGCGCCACTTGCGCCGGATAGAGGCCTCGCCAGACGCCGCGGCATGAAAAAAGCGCCCCGTGGGGCGCTTTCGAACAGGGCTACGCAGCCGGCGATCAGGGCGCGGCGAGGGTGAAGTCCACGCCCGTCGCATCGGCGGCATGCACGTCGGCAGTGCGGGCGGCCGGCGCGGCATAGCCGTCCGCGCTCGCTTCCACCTTGTACATGCCGGCGCCGGGCGTGGTGCCGGCCGGCGTCGTCAGCGTGATCGTCGCGCCGGCCGCATAGCGCCAGAGTTGCGGCGCGGCGGCCGGCAGGTTCGACAGACGATAGGCGGCGCTGCCGCTGGAGACGTCGACGCCGCGATACTTCAGCGTCACCGTCGGGCCGCCGGCGAAGGTCTGACCGGCCGTCACGTAGGCCGGCGTGTCGCTCGCAGGAGTCATGGCGACAGCGCCGGTCACGGCGCGGTCTTCCGACACCGGCAGGGCGATCGGCTGGGCCGCGGTGTTCAGCGTGACCGTCGTGCTCGCGTCCGCGACCGGCACCGAGGCCAGCACCGCGGCGGCATGGCCGTCCGCGGTGACCACGACGTCGTAGCTGCCGGGCGCGAGGTGGCTGATGAAGAATTCGCCCTTGTCGTTCGGCGTGGTGGCACGCACCACCTTGCCGTTCTGCTGCGCCGACACGGTTACGTGGTCGGCCAGCAGCGCGGTCGAGACGAAGCCGTCGACGCCGTTGACCACGGTCGGGATGACCTTGACCACCGGCTTCAGCAAGTACTTGCCGCCGCCGGTGGCGACCACCGACTTGCAGGCATCGAAATCGAGCACCACGTCGGCGCGCTGGCCGGCGGCGACGTCGAACGCATTCACCAGCTTGATGCCGCTCTGCACCGCGCTCGGCGTGACCAGCGGCTCGACGGTGGCGCTGCCGTCGTCGAGCACGACGGCGTTGGCCAGGCCGGTGCCGTCGTTCGGATCCAGCACCAGACGCAGTTGCGTGTAGTGCCCGGCCGGCAGGGCGGTCTGGCCGAGGTCTTCGAGCGCGCCGTTGGTGAGGTCGAGCAGGTTGACGCGGCGCGCCGGGTTCAGCGCGATCTCGCTCCAGCCGGCGTCGTTCTCGCCCGCGTTCTCGCTCTGATGCACGCGAACCTTGGCAACGGTCACGTAGACCGCCTGGTAGCCGCAGGCAGGAGCGTCGGTCATCGACACGCCGAGCGTGCCTGTCCCGGTCGATCCGCCCCCGCCGCCGCAGGCGGCGAGCAGCAGCGCGGAGGACGCGGCCGCCAGCGACGGCAGTCGCAACGAATGTCTGGTCATGGTGGTCTCCCTTTCGATGGTTGCGCGCCACCCCGTCCGACACGGGACGGGCATGGACGGAGGAAAAGTCTAGCGTCAGCCGCCAAGCCTTGGCGCGCGACAATATTTCAATCAAGGAAAAATCGTTACGGCAGGTAACGCACCGGCCGTTACCAGGCAACGGTTTCTAACGGCAAGGTGAACCGGGTGGATTTCCTGCACACTAAGACGAGGAACGCGTGCGCCGTTCGGGAAAAGGCCGGCGCAATGACGCCATGCTTCTCTACCCTTTCCGATCTTCCGGGAGCCACCGATGTCCACCCGCGTGAAAATCGATTTCGTCTCCGACGTCTCCTGCCCGTGGTGCGCGATCGGGCTGCGCTCGCTGGAGCGGGCGCTGGCGGATTTGCGCGGCGAGATCGAGGCCGACCTGCATTTTCAGCCGTTCGAACTGAACCCACAGATGCCGCCGGGCGGTCAGGACATCACCGAACACATCACCGAGAAGTACGGCTCGACGCCGGAGGAGTCCGAACGCAACCGCGAGGCGATCCGCGCGCGCGGCGCGGCGCTCGGCTTCGAATTCCGGATGGACCGGCGCAGCCGCATCTACAACACCTTCGATGCGCACCGGCTGCTGCACTGGGCCGAACTCGAAGGCCGGCAGGTGGAGCTGAAGAACGCGATGCTGAAGGCTTACTTCACCGACGGCGAGGACCCGAGCTCGCACGATGTGCTGGTGCGGCTGGCGTCCGAGGTCGGGCTCGATCCGGCACGCGCCTGGAACATCCTGTCATCGGACGAGTACGCCGAGGAAACCCGCGAGCGGGAAGATTTCTACCTGCAGCAGGGCATCCATGCGGTGCCGTCGGTGATCCTGAACGACCGCTACCTGGTGCAGGGCGGGCAGCCGCCGGAAGTGTTCGAGCGGGCGCTGCGGCAGGCGGCGCAGGAGCGGCCGCAACAGGCCGCGCCACGCCGGGCGCCCGAGCGTTAGGTTCTGCCGAGCGCGGTCAGCAGATCCGGCTGGACGATCTCGATCCAGTAACCGTCCGGATCGCGGATGAAGGCCACGTCCTTCAACTTGCCCTGGTCCGGCCGCTTGACGAACGCGACGCCGTTGTCGTCGAACCAGCGCGTCGCCGCGGCCAGATCCGGCACCGAAAAGCAGATGTGGCCGAAGCCCTGCGGCGGCGCGTTGCCGTCGTGGTAGACGAATGCAGGGTCGTCCTCGGTGCCCCAGTTGTGGGTCAGTTCCAGCACGCCGCGCTGCCGGAAGGTCCATGCGGTGCGCTCGCCTTCCTCGGCCGGCGCGTCGGCGGCGGTTTCCGGCCGGGCAAGGAAATACAGCGTGAAGCGCATCTCCGGAAAATCCAGCTTGCGCAGCAGCCGCATGCCGAGCACGCGGGTGTAGAAGTCCAGCGCGACCGCCGGGTCCTTCACCCGCAGCATCGTGTGGTTGAGGACGAAGCCGCGCGTCGCGCCCGGCGGCGCGTCGCACACGCCCGGCTGCATTTCGGTGTCGAATCCCATGGTCGTGCC
Organism: Burkholderiaceae bacterium; assembly: GCA_051955575.1. Classification (GTDB taxonomy): domain Bacteria; phylum Pseudomonadota; class Gammaproteobacteria; order Burkholderiales; family Burkholderiaceae_D; genus JBQCGO01. The sequence continues at coordinate 3,955 of JBQCGO010000315.1, read as the reverse complement.
TTTCCTTGCTGGTGGACGGAAGCCCGCATCATCGCCGATTCCGGCATCGCGCGCGGCGCTGCGCCTTTGCGCTGATATATCAGGAACGCGTCAGGATATGTTGCTACTCTGCTCATCCTGAATTCCGCTTGCCGCCCGGCAAGCGAGCGACAAGAACAATCATCGGACGGGGAGCGGGGCAATGGCGCAGGCAGCACAAATCGCGCAGCAGGACGGAGACGAGCGAAAGGAAGAACACCAGCAGGAACAGCAGCAGGAACAGCGGGACGATTTCGACGCGATGCGCCTGCCGATCGGCGGGCGGTTGCAGTTCATCACCCATCGGGACGTCAAGCCGGTCCAGCATTTCTCGTCGCTGATCGGCTACGTCCGCGGCGAATACCTGATCCTGAAGGTGCCGTTCCAGGCCGACGCGCCGATCAGCGTGCTCGAAGGCGAACGTATCACGATACGCGCATTCACCGGCACCCGGATCTGCAGTTTCGCGTCGGTGGTGCAGCGCGTGTTCGGCGCGCCGTACTGGTATGCGCACTGCGCGTTCCCGGACCGGATCAGCGGTTCCAACCTGCGCTCGGCGATCCGCGTGCGGGTCGAGATGCCGGTCGAGATGCGGCTGCCGGGCGGCGCGCCGGAAACGGTCCGCGGCGCGTTTTCCAACGTCAGCGTCAATGGTGCGCTGTTCGAAGCCGAGGCCGACATCGACGCCGGAACGCCGCCGGTGACGCTGTCGTTCCGGATGGGCGCGGACGGCGCGCCGGTCACGGTCAAGGCGGTGGTCCGCAACAAGCGCGCTCTCGTCGAGCGCGCCGCCTGGGCCTACGGGCTGGAATTCCTCGTGCTCGACGCGACCCAGCGGCTGGCGCTGGAAAACCTGGTCTACGAGCGGGTGCTGCAGGACCGGCAGAACGTGGTGTAGCCGGGTTGGGCGCGGCTATTGCCGCAGCCGGTAGCCGGTGCGGAACATCCAGCCGACCGTCAGCAGGCAGGCCGCCATGAAGGCCAGCGTCATGCCGACGCTGATGCCGACGTCCACGTCCGACACGCCGTAGAAGCTCCAGCGGAAGCCGCTGACGAGGTACACCACCGGGTTCAGCAGCGTCACCTTTTGCCAGAACGGCGGCAGCATGCGGATCGAGTAGAAGCTGCCGCCGAGGAAGGTCAGCGGCGTGACGATCAACAGCGGCACCACCTGCAGCTTTTCCCAGCCGTCGGCCCAGATGCCGATGACGAAGCCGAACAGGCTGAAGGTGACCGAGGTCATCACCAGGAACGCGATCATCCAGACCGGATGCAGCACGTGGTAGTCGACGAACACCCGCGCCGTGGCCAGGATGATCGCGCCGAGGATCACCGACTTGCTGGCCGCCGCGCCGACGTAGCCGAGCACGATCTCGAGCGCCGATACCGGCGCCGACAGCACTTCGTAGATCGTGCCGGCCCACTTCGGCATGTAGATGCCGAACGACGCGTTCGAGATGCTCTCGGTCAGCACCGACAGCATCACCAAGCCGGGCACGATGTAGGCGCCGTAGGACACGCCGTCGATGCTGGCCATGCGCGAGCCGATCGCCGAGCCGAACACGATGAAATACAGCGAGGTCGAGATCACCGGCGAGGCGATGCTCTGCGCGATGGTGCGCCACATCCGCGCCATTTCGAAGCGGTAGATCGCGCGCACCGCATGGCTGTTGAACTGCGTGCTCATGCGCGCTCCCTCACCAGGTTGACGAAGATTTCCTCCAGCGAACTCTCGGACGTCTGCAGGTCGCGGAAGCGGATGCCGTGCGCATCGAGCCGGCGCAGCAGCTCGGGAATCCCGGCGTGCTCGGCCTGCGCGTCGAAGGTGTAGACCAGCGTCGCGCCGTCTTCGGCGCGTTCCAGCGGAAGGCCCGCGAGATCGGCCGGCAGCGCGGCCAGCGGCTGCTGCAGGTGCAGCGTCAGGCGCCGCTTGCCGAGCTTGCGCATCAGCGTCGCCTTGTCCTCGACCAGCAGGATGCGGCCCTTGCTGATCACGCCGACGCGGTCGGCCATTTCCTCGGCCTCCTCGATGTAGTGCGTGGTCAGGATGATGGTCACGCCGCTCTCGCGCAGCCGCCGCACCAGCGCCCACATGTCGCGCCGCAGCTCGACGTCGACGCCGGCGGTCGGCTCGTCGAGGAACAGGATGGTCGGCTCGTGCGCGAGCGCCTTGGCGATCATCACGCGCCGCTTCATGCCGCCGGAGAGCGCAGTGGTCTTCGCGTCGCGCTTGTCCCACAGCGACAGGTCGCGCAGCACCCGTTCCAGGTAGGCGTCGTCCGGCCCCTTGCCGAACAGGCCGCGGCTGAAGCGTACCGTGTCGATCACCCGCTCGAACGCCTCGGTGAACAGTTCCTGCGGCACCAAGCCGATCTTCGCCCGCGCCGCGCGCGGGTCGCGCACGATGTCGTGGCCGTCGGCGACCACGCTGCCGCTGGTGGCGTTGACGATGCCGCAGACGATGCTGATCAGCGTGGTCTTGCCGGCGCCGTTCGGGCCGAGCAGCGCGAAGATTTCGCCGCGGCGGATCTCGAGGTCGACGTGGTCGAGCGCCCGGAAGCCGGACGCGTAGACCTTGCTGAGCGACTGGATGGCGATGGCGGGTGGCAAGCGTTCTCCTTTACATGGCGCGACGCGGCCCGGGAAGGCCGGGGCGACGCGAATTGTTGCATCTTTCCCGAAATTCGTCGGCCGCACGCCGGTCCAAATCCTGTCGACGACTACTGCAAGGAGGATCGACATGAAAAACCCATTCCTGTTCGCCGCGCCGATGTTCGCCATGCTGTTGCTCGCCGCCGGCGCACCGGCGCAGGCGCAGAGCCATCACGACGCGCAAGCCGATATCCGGGCCCGGCTCGACAACGACCGGCGGCTCGAGGCGGAATACCGGAAGAAGGGTGACGAGAAGAATGCCGAGCGGATGCACCGGCTCGCGGTCGAGCACGAGCGCGAACTTGGAATGTCGCCGGACAAGGGCGGTGCGCCGCATCCGGACCACGCCGCCGAATCGCCCGCCGCGGTGCGCGGCGACCTGCAGAACGACCGCCGGCTCGAAGAGACGTACCGCAAGAAGGGCGACGTCGCCGACGTCGACCGGATGCAGCACCGCGAGATCGAGCACGAGCGCGAACTCGGGCAGTCGACCAGGGCCGACGACGCGCGCCACACCGCCTACCTGAAGAACCTGCTGGACAACGACCGCCGCCTCGAAGCCGAGTACCGCAAGAAGGGCGATGCGAAGAACGCCGACCGGATGCACAAGCTTGCCCTGGAGCACGAGAAGGAACTCGGCATGCGCAAGTAGTGCGGCATTGAGACAGCGCGATGTTGAGATAGCGCGGGTGTCGAGGCGAAAACCCTCGCCCGGCAAAACCTTTTCCGGAATCGTGGTCTGACCGAGTGAGCGTGCGCCGTACGCGACGGCGCCGCGCGCAACCCAGGAGGAAACGATGCAACGAATTTCTGAAATCATGACGCGCGACGTCCGGGCGGTGTCGCCGCACGAGGTCGTGCAGCGCGCCGCGCAACTGATGAACGAGCTTAACGTCGGCGCGCTGCCGGTCTGCGATGGCGACCGGTTGGTCGGAATGGTCACCGACCGCGACATCGCGGTGCGCGTGACCGCCGCCGGCCGCGCGCCGGATCAGGCGCACGTCGAGGAGGCGATGAGCGCCGACGTGCGCTGGTGCTTCGAGGACCAGCCGCTCGACGAGGTGATGCGGCAGATGGCCGGCACGCAGATCCGCCGGGTGCCGGTGGTGTCGCACGACGATGCGCACCGGCTGGTCGGCATCGTCTCGCTCGGCGACCTGGCGACCCGGGCCGCCGGCGACGACCAGGTGGAGCAGACGGTGGAAAAAATCTCGTCCCCGTCCGAGCCGGACCGCTCCCGGCGCGGCGTGGCGACGAGCCGATTGAGCGCAGATGACGGAGGAGG
>JBQCGO010000314.1:0-5289 GCA_051955575.1 Burkholderiaceae bacterium | reverse complement strand
GAGCTGATGGCGAAGACTCGCGCCGCGGGCCTGGCGATCGCTACGGCGGACGGCTATATCGCGGCCAGTGCCGCAGCCAACGGATTTGCCGTTGCCACCCGCGACGTCAGTCCTTTTCGGGCTGCCGGCCTGGCAGTCGTCAATCCCTGGGAGTCATAGGGCATCGATGTCAGAGTCAACATGCCGCAACCGCCAACTCCCGGCGACCAAGCCATGAAGATCGCCAGCATCCGCACCACGCCCGTTCTCGCTCCGCTTCCGCGGCCGGTGCGCACCGCATCGGGCAACATCGACCGGTTCCCGCTCGTGCTGATCGACGTGACCACCGACACGGGCGTCGAGGGCCGGGCCTACGCTCAGGTCTACCTGCCGGAACTGCTGCCAGCGCTGGAGCACTGCGTGGCGGGCATGGCCGGCATGCTCGTCGGCAGGACGCTCGCCCCGCGCGACCTGCACGCCTACCTGTTGCGGCGCTGCCGCCTGTTCGGCTTGAAGGGCATGACGGGTGTAGCCCTCGGCGGCCTGGACATGACGATGTGGGACACCTGGGCACGCGCGCGCGGCGAGCCGCTGGCAAGGGCGCTCGGCGCCGAACTGCGTCCGGTCAAGGCTTACCACAGCGTGGGGCTGTACGACGCCGAGTCGGTGGTTGCGATTGCCGAGGAAACGCGCGCCGCCGGCTACGCGGGGCTCAAGATCAAGGCCGGCTTCGCGACGTTGGCCGAAGACATGGCCGCGGTGCGTGCGGCCAGGCGCGCGCTCGGGGACGACATTGCGCTGATGATCGACTACAACCAGTCGCTCAGCCTGCCCGAGGCGCTCAGGCGCTGCCGCGCCCTGGACGGCGAGGGCCTGGAATGGATCGAGGAACCGGTGCTGGCCGACGACCTGGAAGGATGCGCGCGCATCGCCGATGCGGTCGCCACGCCGATCCAGATCGGCGAAAACTTCCACGGACCGTCCGAGATGCGGGCGGCGATCGCTGCCCGCGCGATGGACCTGGTGATGCCGGATGCCCAGTACATCCACGGAGTCACGGGCTGGCTGGACGCGGCGGCACTGGCGTGCGCGGCCGGCCTGCCCATGTCCTCGCACTGCTTCGTCGAAGCCAGCGCCCACCTTCTGTGCGCAACGCCGACGGCCGACTGGCTCGAGGTGCTGGACGTGGCGGGCGGCCTGCGCAGCGCGGCGTTGCCGTTGCGCGACGGTTGCGTGACGCCCTGGGACGCGCCGGGTCTCGGCTTGGACTGGGATGCGGAGGCGGTCGCGCGGCACCGGGCTTGATCGTCGAGTCGGTGCCGGCGGCTCGGCTTTGCCGCAGAAAACAAAAAGGGTTACGGAATTTCTTCGCGTAACCCTTTGATCCTGCAAGGCTAATCTGGTGCTGATGGCCGGAATCGAACTGGCGACCTACTGATTACGAATCAGTTGCTCTACCGACTGAGCTACATCAGCGAAGTCGCGTATTCTAGCAAGAAAAACCGGCCGCCCGCCAGTCCCGCCGCGACGGGACAACAGCTTGAGCAGCCCTCACGCCATCGTCCGATGGTAGTCCGTCACCCGCTCCACCTCTTCCTTCGAGCCGAGGAACACCGCCACCCGCTGGTGCAGCTTTTCCGGCTGGATCGTCATGATCCGCTGGCGGCCGTTGGTGGCCGCGCCGCCGGCCTGCTCGACCAGGAAGGACATCGGGTTCGCTTCGTACATCAGACGCAGCTTGCCCGGCTTGTCCGGGTCGCGCTTGTCGGCCGGGTACATGAAGACGCCGCCGCGGGTCAGGATGCGGTGCACGTCGGCGACCATCGAGGCGATCCAGCGCATGTTGTAGTTCTTGCCGCGCGGGCCTTCCTTGCCTTGCTGGAGTTCCTCGATGTAGCGCGCGACCGGCGGATACCAGTGGCGCGCGTTCGACGCGTTGATCGCGTACTCGGCAGTCTGCTCGGGAATCCGCATGTTGCGCTGGGTCAGCACCCACGAACCCATCTCGCGTTCGAGCGTGAAGCCGTGCACGCCGTCGCCGGTGGTCAGCACCAGCACCGTCTGCGGGCCGTAGACCGCGTAGCCGGCGGCGACCTGCTTCGCGCCTGGCTGCAGGAAATCCTGCTCGGTCGGCGATTTCATTCCTTCGGGCGCCTTCAGCACCGAGAAGATGGTGCCGATCGAGACGTTGACGTCGATGTTCGACGAGCCGTCCAGCGGATCGAACAGCAGCAGGTATTCGCCCATCGGGTAGCGGTTCGGGATCGGATGGATGGTTTCCATCTCTTCCGACGCCATCGCGGCGAGCTGGCCGCCCCATTCGTTGGCTTCCAGCAGGATTTCGTTGGAGATCACGTCGAGCTTCTTCTGCACCTCGCCCTGCACGTTTTCCACGCCGGCGCTGCCGAGCACGTCACCGAGCGCGCCCTTGCCGACCGCGTGGCCGATGCGCTTGCAGGCGCGCGCGACCACCTCGATCAGCAGGCGCAGCTCGGCCGGGATCGAATTGTGCAGCCGCTGCTCCTCGATCAGGTGCTGCGTGAGACTGATGGGTTTCATCGGGTTCCTTCCCTATGTTGTGATGTCGTTTTCAGTTCGCCAGCGCCTTGCCGATCACCTCGGCCACGTCGCGCGACAGCTTCGGCACGGCGGCGACGGTGTCCAGCGCGGCGCGCATCTTTTCCTGCAGCGCCGGCGTGTACTTGCGCCAGCGGTCGAGCGCGCGGGCGAGCCGCGCGGCGACCTGCGGGTTGACCGCGTTCAGCGCGATCACCTGTTCGGCCCAGAATGCGTAGCCGCTGCCGTTTTCGGCATGGAATGCGGACGGGTTGCCGTTGCAGAACGAGAAGATCAGGCTGCGCGCGCGGTTCGGGTTCTTCAGCGTGAAGGCCGGATGGCGCATCAGCTCGCGCACCGTCTCCACGTTCGCGCTCTGCGCGGTGGCCTGCAGCGCGAACCACTTGTCGACCACCAGCGCCTCGTCGGCGAAATCGCTGTAGAAGCGCTCCAGCGCATCGTCCTTGCCGGGCGCGTTGGCACGCACCAGCGCGGCCAGCGCGGCGGCGCGGTCGGTCATGTTGCCGGCGGTGTCGTACTGCAGTTGCGCGAACGCGTAGGCGTCGACGTCGTCGAGCTCGTCCAGCTCGGCCAGGTACATCAGCGCGGCGTTCTTCAGCGCGCGGCGGCCGGCCGGGCCGGGCTCGGGAAAGTACGGCCCCGGCGTCTGGTTGGCCTCGATCGCGAGGATCAGGTCGCCGCGCAGCGCGCGGGCGATGGTCCGGCGCAGGAACTGGCGCGCGGCGTGGATCGCCTGCGGATCGATCACCTCCATCTGCTCGGCGATCATGGTTTCCGACGGCAGCGACAGCACCAGTTCGCGGAACGCCGGGTCGAGCGATTCGTCGTTCAGCGTGTCGCGCAGCGCGTTGCACAGCGTGTCGGTGGTGTTGCCGGCGTCGACGATGTCGCCGGTCGCCACATCGCCGTTCGACACCGCGTCGGTGTTGCCGGAGAAGGTGCCGGGCGCCGAGGTCGCCAGCGTCAGCAGCAACCGCATCGCGAGCCGCTGCCCGGCTTCCCAGCGGTTGAACGGGTCCGAGTCGTGCGCCATCAAGAAGGCGAGCTGGGCGTCGGTGTAGTCGACTTCCAGGATCACCGGCGCGGAAAAGCCGCGCAGCAGCGACGGCACCGGCTGTTCCATCACGTTCACGAAGCGGAAGGTCTGCTGCGGCTCGGTCAGTTCCAGCACGCGTGTGCCGGCGGCGGCGTGGTCCTGGCCTTCGAGCTGCAGCGGCATATCGCGGCCGGCGCCGTCGAGCAGGCCGACCGCGACCGGGATGAGGAACGGCTTCTTCTCCGGCTGGCCCGGCGTCGGCGGGCAGGATTGCGACAGCGTCAGTTCGTAGACGCCCTGTTCGGCATCGTAGCGGCCGCTGGCGGCCACGCGCGGCGTGCCGGCCTGGCTGTACCAGCGCTCGAACTGCGACAGGTCGCGGCCGTTGGCGTCGGCCATCGCCTGGCGGAAATCGTCGCACGCCACCGCGCAGCCGTCATGCCGTTCGAAGTACAGGTCCATGCCGCGGCGGAAACCCTCGCGGCCGAGCAGCGTCTGGTACATCCGCACCACTTCCGCGCCCTTCTCGTAGACGGTGACGGTGTAGAAGTTGTTGATCTCGACGTAGGCGTCGGGCCGCACCGGGTGCGCCATCGGGCCGGCGTCTTCCGGGAACTGGGCCTGCCGCAGCACCTTCACGTCCTCGATCCGCTTGACCGCGCGGCCGCTGTCGGTGCCGATCATGTCGGCCGAGAATTCCTGGTCGCGGAAAACGGTCAGGCCTTCCTTCAGCGACAGCTGGAACCAGTCCTGGCAGGTGACGCGGTTGCCGGTCCAGTTGTGGAAATACTCGTGGCCGACCACCGCCTCGATGTTGGCGTAGTCGGTGTCGGTGGCGATGCGCGAATTGGCCAGCACGTACTTCGTGTTGAAGATGTTCAGGCCCTTGTTTTCCATAGCGCCCATGTTGAAGTCAGACACCGCGACGATCATGAAGCGGTCTAGGTCCAACTCCAGGCCGAAGCGCTCGATGTCCCAGTCGATGCTGTTCTTCAGCGAGTTCATCGCGTGCTCGGTCTTGTCGAGGTTGCCCTCCTCGACCCAGACCTGCAGCAGCGCCTCGCGGCCGGACGGCAGCATGTACTGGTCTTCCTGGCACACCAGGTCGCCGGCCACCAGCGCGAACAGGTAGGACGGCTTCTTGAACGGGTCTTCCCACAGCGCATAGTGGCGTCCGTCGCCGAGGTCGCCCTGCTCGACCAGGTTGCCGTTCGACAGCAGCACCGGGTAGCGCGCCTTGTCCGCGCGCAGCATCACCTTGTACTTCGCCATCACGTCCGGGCGGTCCGGGAAGAAGGTGATCTTGCGGAAACCCTCGGCCTCGCACTGCGTGAAAAAATTGCCGTTGGACACGTACAGGCCCATCAGCGAGGTGTTCTTGTCCGGCGCGATCAGCGTCTCGACGTCGAGCGTGACCTCGTCCGGCAAGCCGTCGATCACGATGCCGTTCTCGTCCTGCGTCCAGGCACGCTTGGACAACGCGCGGCCGTTGGCGCGCAACTGCACCAGTTGCGGACCGTCGCCGAGCAGCGTCAGCCGGGTATCCTTCGCGTCGGGATTGCGGCGAAGGGTCATCCGGGTGGCGACGCGGGTCGCGGCGGGATCGAGATCGAAGCCCATCTCCACCGTGTCGACCCAGTAGGACGGCGGCGTGTAGGCGCTGCGGTAGATCGTTTGTGGAATGTCAATGCGCATGG
>JBQCGO010000313.1:0-2801 GCA_051955575.1 Burkholderiaceae bacterium | reverse complement strand
ACCACCACCCGCTATTCGTCGGCTGCCGAGCGCGGCAACTGCCTCGTCTGCGTCGACGTCGACAACGACGCGCAGACGCAGCAGGCGATGGAAGTGCTGAACCGCTGCAACCCGATCGACATCGACGAGGACAACACCACGATCACCGGCACCACCGACGCAGCGGACGCGATGAGCGCGACCGGCACACGTACAGGTGTGGAAACCACCGGCCGGATGAATGCCGAGGGCGGCACGCTGGAAGGCGGCGCGCGCATCCCGGTGATCGAGGAAGACCTGCAGGTCGGCAAGCGCGAAGTGCAGCGCGGCGGCGTGCGCATCTTCCAGCGGGTCTCCGAAAGGCCGGTCGACGAGACCGTGCAGCTCCGGGAAGAGCACGTCAACGTCGAGCGCCGTCCGGTGAACCAGCCGGCATCGGAAGCCGACTTCAACGCGTTCAAGGAGGGCTCGATGGAACTGCGCGAGACCGCCGAGGAAGCCGTGGTTGCCAAGCAGGCGCGGGTCGTCGAGGAAGTGGTGGTCAACAAGGAAGTCAGCGAGCGCACCGAGCACGTGCATGACACCGTGCGCCGCACCGACGTCGAGGTGCAGAACCTCGGCACCGGCATCAATTCGGGCGGCACGACCGGTACCGTGGGCAGTACCACGACCGGCATGACCGGCACCACCACAGGCCCGACCGGTCTGCGCGGCACCGGCGGCTACGATCCCGATGCCGCCGACGTCGCGCGTTCCGACGACATGCTGGCCGACGAGCCGCAGACCGACTGGGGCGGCCGCACCGACGGCCGGCCGGGCGCGCTCGACGGCACGCCCGCAATGGCGACCGCGCGCATGACCGCGGCCACCAATCCGGACGCCAGCGTCGGCGCCAGCGGCTACCCGAACGACGAGAGCGAGTTCCGCAACCACTGGCAGCGGGCCTACGGCAACGTCGGCAACACCGAGGGTGCCTACGAGGACTATGCGCCGGCCTATCGCTACGGCTATTCCATGGCCGGTAACCAGCAGTATCGCGGTCAGCGCTGGGAAGACGTGGAGCCGAACCTGCGCCAGGACTGGGAATCGAACCATCCCGGAAAGGAAAGCACCTGGGAAAGGATGAAGGACGCGGTTCGCCACGGCTGGGATCGCATGACGGACTGACATCCGTCGATGAGGGAGCGACGTGCCGCCCGCGGGTGGGGCGGCTGCCGGACCGGAAGGGAAGGGCTCGAACGAGACCTTCCCTTTTTCTTCGCCGCAAGGAAAAGGGCCGCTCGCTTTCCTGGTGCCATCCAATCAAGAGATCGTCATTCCCGCGAAAGCGGGAATCCAGTGACGTATTTGCGGAAAGACGATTCGTGAAAAGCCACTGGGTCCCCGCCTTCGCGGGGACGACGGCGCGTCAACCAGGCCCGCAGTATCAAGGACCTGTCATTCCCGCGGAAGCCGGAATCCAGCGACTCGTTCGCGAAAAGACGATTCGGAGAAAGCCACTGGGTCCCCGCTTTCGCGCGGAGGACGTTGCGCGGGAAATCGAACTGCGCGGGAAATCGACCTTGAATCGAACGCGGCTGGACAGTATCGCCGCTCGCCTCCTGGCCTTTCCCATCCGCCACGCCGCTGATCCGTTACATCAGCGGCGCGTCGAAGCGTCCCTCGCCGGCGAGTTCGCGGATGACGCGGATCGTGTCGATGTCCGACTCCTGGTAGGCCGAGCGGCGGTAGCTGTCGTAGAGTGCTTCCTCGGTCTCGGGTGCCGCCTCCGGCCGGCCGTCGTCGTACTCGAAGCGCACCTGGAGCCACTCAGGCTGCGGGCTCTCGATCGTCATCGTCAGCGTCGCCGGCGGGATGTCCGGCTGCGCCGGCACATCGACCCGCACCGAATGCCGCGGATCGAAAGTGACCGTGTCGCGCACCGTCAGATCGCCGTAGCGCAGCGCGCGCTCGATCCGGTCCGGCGCGCACGCGGTGATCGCGCAATCGTCGAGATATGGCACGAACAGTTTCGGCGACTCGGCGCGCAGCCGCAGTCCCTGCCAGAGCTGGTCCAGGGTGAGGGGATCGATCAGCGGATCGAGCGGGTCATTGACGATGACCAGATGGACGAATTTCATGGGGCGACTGTATCGGAGGACGCGCCTGCGAACAAGCGCGGCAGATCCCCAGAGCACGGCGTGCGGACGAGCGGCAAATCCGTTGGAAACGGCCGGCGGGCGAAGGTTCGCGACGCGCGGCATCGGGCAGGCGCGGACAGCCAACGCGCCTGGCCGTGCTGCGCTACGATCCCGCTTTGTCCTTGCGTCGACCCCGCCATGCCTGAATCGCGCGTCATCCCCATCCTGCCTGCGTTGCCTGCGCTGTCCGATCTGCTGACCGACATCGCCGGCTGCCGTCATTGCGCCGCGCACCTGCCGCACGGGCCGCGCCCGGTGGTCGCCGCCGGCGCCACGGCGCGGCTGGTGATCATCGGGCAGGCGCCCGGACGCAAGGTGCACGACACCGGCATCCCGTGGAACGATGCCTCCGGCCGGCTGCTGCGCGACTGGCTCGGGATCGACGCCGAGACGTTCTACGACGCCTCGCGCGTGGCGCTGATGCCGATGGGTTTCTGCTACCCCGGCGCCGGCAATAGCGGCGACTTGCCGCCGCGCCCGGAATGCGCGCCGCGGTGGCATGCGCGGCTGCGCGCGGCGATGCCGGAGATCCGCCTGACGCTGCTGATCGGCGCCTCCGCGCAGGCGGCCTATCGCGGGGCGCGGCGCGACCCGACGCTGACCGGAACGGTCGCGCGGTTTCGCGATTACCTGCCGGAATAC
>JBQCGO010000312.1:0-18691 GCA_051955575.1 Burkholderiaceae bacterium | reverse complement strand
CTGCACCTCGGCCTGCCGGACCGCTTCATCGACCACGGCGACGCCGCGCTGCTGCTGTCACAGTGCGGGCTGGACGCGGCCGGCATCACGGCCTCGATCCGGCAGCGCTTCGGCGCCGACGGCAAGGCGGCAGTCGCCGCGCAGCGCTAGTTTCCGACCCGCGCTAGTCTTTCGCGCGCCCGCTTTCCGCCGGGCGCGCGTTTTCCTTCTCCCACAGCACATCCGCGACGCCAGCCTCCCGGTTCAGCGTGCGCGCCAGCACGAACAGCAGGTCCGACAGCCGGTTCGCATAGCGCACCAGGTTCGGTCCGACCGCTTCGGTGCGTCCCAGTGCGACGATCGAGCGTTCGGCGCGCCGGCACGCGGTACGGCAGACATGCGCCAGCGCCGCCGGCCGGGCGCCGCCTGGCAGGATGAATTCCCGTAGCGGCGGCAGTGTCGTGTTGTAGTGCTCGATCAGTGCATCGAGGCGCGCGACCTGGCGTTCCGCAACCAGCGAGTGCCCCGGCAGGCAGAGTTCGCCCCCCAGGTCGAACAGATCGTTCTGGATGGTCCGCAGTGCATCGCGCAACGACGCCGGCAGGTCTTCGCACAGCAGCAGGCCGAGCAGGGAGTTGAGTTCGTCCACATCACCCATTGCCTGTACCCGCGGATGATCCTTGACGACGCGGCTGGCGTCGCCCAGTCCGGTGGTGCCGGCGTCGCCGGTACGGGTTGTGATTTTGGTGAGGCGGTTGCCCATGGGTCGAAGAGAGGTGAGCGCGAGAAGGAGGCAGGAAGAGGATTTTTGTGGCGCCGAAATCCGGGAAAAGGTTCCACTGCGAAACGCAAATGAATAAGAGAGGCTTCGCCGTCTTAATTTTCAACAATTGTCAGCAATTCGACAGGGAAACGTGCTACAACGATGAAGTCTTTTCAGCAATTGCAAGCGTCCCGGCCCGGGCGCCGCGCGTTCGGCGAGCGCTGAAAGTGGAAGGCAATCGGCGCTCCGGATCGCGCCGGTCGCTGCGGCCGTCCTACTCTACCACTCGAACCGCCATGGCTACACGTCTGCCTCCCGTACATGCCTTGTCCGCATTCGAAGCGGCCGCGCGACATGGTTCGTTCGCCATGGCCGCCGAGGAACTCTGCATCACGCCGTCCGCGCTGTCGCACCGGATCCGCCTGCTCGAAGAATTCGTCGGCGAGCGATTGTTCAACCGCGACGGCCGTTCGGTCGGCTTGTCCGAATTCGGGCGCCGCTACCTCGAAGTGGTGCGCTCCGCGCTGCGCACGCTGACCGATTTCCCGATGCCGCACCGCACCCAGCCGACCCAGCCACGGGTCAAACTGACGCTGCCGCCGACCTTCGCCCGCTACCTGTTCATGCCGAGCCTGGCGGAATTCCACGAGCGCCATCCGGACATCGTGGTCGAGATGTATCTGTCGGTCCCACTGTACGACCTGAGCCTGTCGGAAAGCGACATCGAGATCCGCTTCGGCGCCGGCCGCTATCCGAACATCGCCACCGACAAGCTGTTCGAGGAGCCGGCGTTCGCGGTCGCCAGTCCTGCCTATCTGAAAAAACTCGGGCGGGAACTGAAGACGCCGGCCGACCTGCAGCACGCGACCCTGCTGCGCTCGGCGCTGGAGCCGTGGCAGCCCTGGTTCGACGCCGCCGGGCTGGATTGGCCGGAACCGTCGAACGGCTTGCGCGTCGACGACCTCGGCCTGCTGCTCGAAGCGGTCCGGCACGGCTACGGCGTCGGTCTCACCCGCGAGCATTTCGCCAAGCAGATGCTCGACAGCGGCGAGGTGGTGGAACTGTTTGACGTGCGGCTGGCCACGCCGCCGCATGCGTACTATCTGGTCTACGACCGGCAGGTACGCGAGCGTCCCGAAGTGACCGCAATGATCGACTGGCTCGAAGAACGGTTCAAGAACGTCTGACGGCTTGCCCGGCGCCCGGTCCGGGTGCCACGGTCGGGGAAGAGCGCCGGTTCCGCGCGGCGCAAGACCGGCCGCAGGTGAACGACATTGCACCGTTCCAAGAAAATCCGCCATGCATTGAAAACCCTTCATTGCAGTAATCAAAGGATTTCAGTGCTCGATTTGTGACTAAAACCGGCATGCCGGGGCGGAGTTGGGTAAACTGCCCCGTTGTCGCGACGCCGCTCCCGGCGCGCGCGATCCCACCGAGTCGAGGCCATGAACGCTCCTTCCTCCCCCGAAACGCGCGCGCTGCGCCAGCGCGAGGTCGTCGCCGCACTGCGCGCCGCCGTGCCCGCCCGCTGCATCCTGTTCAAGGAAGAGGACACGCGGCCCTACGAATGCGACGGCCTGGCCGCCTACCGACAGCTGCCGATGGTGGTCACGCTCCCGGAGAATGAGGCACAGATCGTCGCGATCCTGAACGTCTGCCGCACGCTGGGCGCGCCGATCGTGCCGCGCGGCGCCGGCACCGGCCTGTCCGGCGGCGCGATGCCGATCGCCGACGGCGTGGTGGTGTCGACCGCGCGGCTGAACCGCGTCCTGCGCATGGACAAGACCTCGCGCACGGCGGTGGTGCAGCCGGGCGTGCGCAACCTGGCAATCTCGGAAGCGGCGTCCGCGCTCGGCCTGTACTACGCGCCCGACCCGTCGTCGCAGATCGCCTGCAGCATCGGCGGCAACGTGGCCGAGAATTCCGGCGGCGTGCACTGCCTGAAGTACGGGCTGACGGTGCACAACGTGCTGCGGGTGCGGATGGTGACCATCGACGGCGAGATCGTCGAGCTCGGCGGCGAGGCGCTCGACGCGCCGGGTCTCGACCTGCTCGCCGTATTCATCGGCTCCGAAGGCATGCTCGGCGTGGTGACCGAGGTGACGGTCAAGCTGATCCCAAAGCCGCAGGTCGCGCAAGTCATCATGGCGTCGTTCGACGACGTGGTCAAAAGCGGCAACGCGGTCGCCGCCGTGATCGCCGCCGGCATCATCCCGGCCGGGCTGGAAATGATGGACAAGACCAGCTCGCGGATGGTCGAGCCGTTCGTCAAGGCCGGCTACGACACCGACGCCGAGGCGATCCTGCTGTGCGAATCCGACGGCACGCCGGAAGAGGTGGCCGAGGAAATCGAGCAGATGATCCGTGTGTTCGAGGACAGCGGCGCGACCCGCATCGCGGTGTCGCGGTCGGAAGCCGAGCGGCTGAAGTTCTGGTCCGGCCGCAAGAACGCGTTCCCGGCCGCCGGCCGCATTTCGCCCGACTACTACTGCATGGACGGCACCATCCCGCGCAAGCGGCTGGCCGACGTGCTGCTCGGCATCGCCGAGATGGAAAAGAAGTATGGGCTGCGCTGCGCGAACGTGTTCCACGCCGGCGACGGCAACCTGCATCCGCTGATCCTGTTCGATGCCAACGTGCCGGGCGAATTCCACCGCGCCGAACAGTTCGGCGCCGAGATCCTCGAACTGTGCGTCGAGGTCGGGGGCACCATCACCGGCGAGCACGGCGTCGGCATCGAGAAGATCAATTCGATGTGCGTGCAGTTCTCGCCGAAGGAGCGCGAGCTGTTCTTCGGCGTCAAGCGCGCGTTCGATACCGCGTTCCTGCTGAACCCCGACAAGGCGATCCCGACGCTGCACCGCTGCGCCGAGTATGGCCGCATGCACGTGCAGCGCGGCGCGGTGCGCTTTGCGGATCTGCCGCGCTTCTGAGGATCGGGGACTTATGGAACAGACGCTGAAAGACCTGCAGGACCGCATCGTCGCGGCCGCGTCCGCGAAGACGCCGCTGACCATCCGCGGCAGCGGCACCAAGGACTGGTACGGCCGCGCGCAGCAGGGCGAAGTGCTCGACGTGCTCGACACCCGCGGCCACGCCGGCATCGTCGATTACGAGCCGACCGAACTGGTGATCACCGCGCGCTGCGGCACGCCGCTGGCCGAGATCGAGGCCGCGCTCGCCGAACAGCGCCAGATGCTGCCGTTCGAGCCGCCGCATTTCGGCGACGGCGCGACCATCGGCGGCGTGGTGGCGGCCGGCCTGTCGGGACCGCGCCGGCAGGCGGCCGGTTCGGTGCGCGACTTCGTGCTCGGCGCCGTGCTGGTGGACGGTCGCGGCGACGTGCTGCAGTTCGGCGGCCAGGTGATGAAGAACGTCGCGGGCTACGACGTCTCGCGCCTGCTGGCCGGCTCGCTCGGCACGCTCGGCCTGATCGCCGAAGTGTCGCTGAAGGTGCTGCCGCTGCCGGCGGCGCAGGTCACGCTGGCGTTCGACGCGTCGCAGGAAGACGCGATCGGCATGCTCAACCGCTGGGGCGGCGAAGCATTGCCGATCTCGGCCAGCGCCTGGCTGGACGGCGTGCTGGCGCTGCGACTGTCCGGCGCGCGCGCGGCGGTCGACGCGGCGACGAAAAAGCTCGGCGGCGAAGCGATGGCCGACGGCGACGCGCTGTGGGCAGCGCTGCGCGAGCAGACGCATCCGTTCTTCACCGATGGCAATGCATCCTTGTCGCCATTGTGGCGACTCTCGGTGCCGTCGGTGGCGCCGCCGCTCGCGCTCGACGGCGCGCCGCTGATCGAGTGGGGCGGGGCGCAGCGCTGGCTGCGCAGCGATGCGGATGCCCCCGCGATCCGCGCGGCGGCCGCGCGCGCCGGCGGCCACGCGACGCTGTTCCGCGGCGACGCCCGTGCGAAAGAAGCCGGTGTGTTCCAGCCGCTGGCCGGCGCGGTCGCGAAAATCCATCGCAACCTGAAGAACACCTTCGATCCGGCCGGCATTTTCAACCCGGGCCGGATGTATCCGGAATTCTGAGCATGCAAACCAATCTCGCCGATTTCATCAAGGACACGCCGGACGGCCAGGAAGCCGACGCGATCCTGCGCAAATGCGTGCACTGCGGCTTCTGCACCGCGACCTGCCCGACCTATCAGCTGCTCGGCGACGAGCTCGACGGCCCGCGCGGCCGCATCTACCTGATCAAGCAGGTGCTGGAAGGCAAGCCGGCCACGCGCGCGACCCAGGTGCACCTGGACCGCTGCCTGACCTGCCGCAATTGCGAGACTACCTGCCCGTCCGGCGTGCAGTACGGCCGGCTGGTCGAGATCGGCCGCGCCACCGTCGACAAGCAGGTCGAGCGGCCGCTCGGCGAGCAGATGCTGCGCGACACGCTGAAGGAAACCCTGCCGCGCAAGTGGCTGTTCTCGCCGGCGATGAAGGCCGGCAAGCTCGCGCGCCCGCTCCTGCCGAAGGTGCTGAAGAACAAGGTGCCGGCGCCGCAGGACGCCGGCGCGTGGCCGACGCGGCATCATGCGCGGCGCATGCTGCTGCTGGACGGCTGCGTGCAGCCGTCGATGTCGCCCAACATCAACACCGCCACCGCGCGCGTGCTGGATGCGCTCGGCGTCGAACTGGTCGTCGCCTCGAAGGCGTCCTGCTGCGGCGCGATCCGTTATCACAGGAACGACCATGCCGGCGGCATGGACGACATGCGCCGCAACATCGACGCCTGGTGGCCCTACGTGCAGGGGACCAACGGATCGCCGGTCGAGGCGATCGTGATGAACGCGTCCGGCTGCGGCGCGATGGTCAAGGAATACGGCCACATCCTGCGCAACGACCCGATGTACGCCGAGAAGGCGCAGCGCATCTCGGAACTGACGCGCGACCTGAGCGAGATCGTGCCGGCGTTCGAGGCGGAACTGGTCGAGAAGCTCGGCGCGCGCAACCGGATCGCCGGCAAGCGCGTCGCCTACCACCCGCCGTGCACGCTGCAGCACGGACAGAAGATCCGCGGCAAGGTCGAAGGCATCCTTGCCGCGGCCGGCGTCGACGTGACCTTGTGCGCCGACAGCCACCTGTGTTGCGGCTCGGCCGGCACCTACTCGGTGATGCAGCCGGACCTGGCCTACCGGCTGCGCGACAACAAGCTCGCGGCGCTCGAGGCGACGCAGCCGGAGCAGATCGTCTCGGCCAACATCGGCTGCCTGACGCACCTGCAGTCCGGCACCGCGACGCCGGTGCGGCACTGGATCGAGCTGGTTGACGACGCGCTGGCGGGTTGATTCAGCTTGTGGACTTGAACCGGCCCGACTCGATGTAGCGCGTCCTGGCGCGATCTGAGACAGAGAATGGCGCGGCGGCGGCATGCCCGGTAGCGCATCATTCCCGCGAAAGCGGGAATCCATTTTGCACCCGCGTTGGCACGGCTTCGGAACATGAGTTCCCGCTTTCGCGGGAACGACGGCGAACCGGGTCGCCGAGGGGCCGGCGAGTGCCGGTCATTCGTGAAGCGGGAAACCGTCCGGACCTGAGCATTTCGGTCCGTGCGGCGATTGCTGCGGCCATGCATTTGCGCCATCATCGTCGGCATCGAGTCAACCAGGGAGGGCAGGCATGATCGGCACGTTCGCGACGCTACTCGTGTTCCAGACCATCGGCGAAGTGCTCGCCTACGCGCTGGCGCTGCCGATCCCCGGCCCGGTGATCGGCATGGTGCTGCTGTTCCTCTACCTGGTCATGAACGGTCCCGACGTGGCCGAGCGGCTGACGCCGGTGTCGCTGGGGCTGCTGAAGCATCTCGGTCTGCTGTTCGTGCCGGCGGGCGTCGGCATCATGGTCCACGGTCGGCGCGTCGCGTCCGAATGGTTGCCGATCACGGTCGCGCTTGTCGCCAGCACTGTGGTGTCGATCGCAGTCACTGCGCTGGTCCTGAAGCGGTTGCAGAAATGACGCCCAAGCTCAACGCAATCTGGGTCTACCTCGCGGCGTCGCCGCTGCTCGGACTGACCGCCACATTGCTTGCCTACCAGTTCGCCTACGCGGTCCATGTGCGCGCGAAATTCAACCCGCTCGCCAATCCGGTGGCGATCGCGGTCGCGGTGCTGGTGGTGATCCTCGCCGCCACCGGCACACCGTACGAAACCTATTTCGACGGCGCGCAGTTCGTCCACTTCCTGCTCGGCCCCGCCACCGTCGCGCTGGCGATTCCGCTCTACCAGCAACTGCCGAAGCTGCGCCGGCACTGGGCCGCGTTCATTGCGTCAGCGGTGGTCGGCGGTGGCGCGGCAGCCGCGACGGCGATGGTGCTCGCCTGGGCGCTCGGCGCGTCGAAGGCGACCGTCCTGTCGATCGCGCCGAAATCGGTGACCACGCCGATCGCGATGGGCATCTCGGAAAAGATCGGCGGCCTGCCGTCGCTGACCGCGGTGCTGGTGATCGCCACCGGCATCCTCGGCTCGACCATTGCGCGCGGCGTGCTGAATCTGATGCGCATCGACGACCACGCGGTGCGCGGATTCGCGCTCGGCGTCACCGCGCATGGCATCGGCACCGCCCGGGCGTTCCAGGTCAGCGAGGAGATGGGCGCGTTCTCCGGACTGGCGATGGGTCTGTCCGGCGTGGTCGTTGCGCTGCTGCTCCCGCTGGCGTTGAAGCTGCTGGCGGTAATCTGATCTGCCGTCAGAAATCGACCAGTACGCCGAACCCGAGCAGGTTCTCGCGCCAGTTGTAGTCGAGCAGGCTTTCGCCGTAGCCCGAAAACCCGCGCACATATCCCTTGACCTTGCCGCCGAGCGGGAACGCATAACTGAGTTCCGTCGCGCCGCGCCCGGTGGAAAAATTGTGGCGCAGCAAGGCGCGCCATTCGCGGCCGTCGTCGCGGCGCCAGGTCGCGATCAGGTCGCCGTGGCCGAGGTAGCGGGTGATGTCGGGGTTGTCGTCCTCGTCGGCGGATTCCGGCAGACGGTACCAGGCGCGCGCCAGCAGCGTCAGCGGTCCGCGCTCGAGTCCGGTCTGCAGGTACAGCCGGTTCCAACTGCGCGACAGCGTGCCGCCGCGGCCGTTCGACTGGTGCAGCAGCCCGAGGTTGACGAAGCGGCCGTGCAGGCCGAGCAGCGGGTACGAAACCGGCAGCACCAGCATCAGTTCCGGCGCGTAATCGGTTTCGCGGAACGGGCTCGATGCCGGATGGTTGTACGCCTGCCAGAAGCTTTGCTGGGTGTAGCCGAACCAGACGTCGGCGCGGTCATGGAACAGGTTTTCCATCAGCTTCATCTTGAAGCTCAGCTGGAATTTCACCTCGGTCTTGGACAGGTCCTGCGGGTCGCCGAGTGCGGACGCCAGCGGCTGGAACGGCTGCCGGTTCGGCGACGAATTGTATTGCGCGAACAGCAGGTAGTTCGGCTCGTGCGGCCGGAACGCGAACACGCCGCGCTTGTCGTCCTGCGCGAGTTCCCAGTGCGCCGAGAGCGTCGACGTCTTGCGTGCGGAAGCGGTCGACGCCGGCTCGGCGGCAGCGTTGCCGACGGCAGTATCGGGGACGGCGGCGGCAGGTGCGGCAGGTGCAGCAGGTGCAGCTTTAGCGGCCAGGTGGTCGTAGCAGGCGAGGCGCTCGGCGTCGGCCGCGATCGCTGCGCATGCCGACAGCGACGACAGCGACGACGCGTCAGCGGCGCCGGCGGAACAGGAAGCGAGCAGCACGGGAAATGCCAGCGCGAGGCCGGCGAAGCGAACGGATGTCATCGGGAAGCTGCGGCGGAAGTTGCCGAAACGGCAAGTCTAGCAAAGCTCGCCGCTTGCCGCCTGCTGCCTGCCGCCGCTTCGCCTCGCCCCGCGCAGTCCCGACCCGCGCGACTTGCGGCGTCAGACGATGCCGAGGTGCTGCGTGCCGCTGGCCAGATCGCGCTGCTGCGCCGCCTTGCCGTGCAGTTTGATCGACAGCCGGAGGTCGTTGACCGAATCGGCGTGGCGCAGCGCATCCTCGTAAGTGATCTTGTCGGCCTCGTAGAGGTCGAACAGCGCCTGATCGAAGGTCTGCATGCCGAGTTCGCGCGACTTCTTCATCAGTTCCTTGATCTCGTGCACCTGGCCCTTGAAGATCAGGTCCGAGATCAGCGGTGAATTGAGTAGAATCTCGACCGCGGCGCAGCGCCCGCGCGAGGCGCGCAGCGGGATCAGCCGCTGCGAGATCATCGCTTTCAGGTTCAGCGACAGGTCCATCAGCAATTGCTGGCGCCGCTCCTCGGGGAAGAAGTTGATGATGCGGTCGAGCGCCTGGTTGGCGCTGTTGGCGTGCAGCGTGGCCAGGCAGAGGTGGCCGGTCTCGGCGAACGCGACCGCGTGCTCCATCGTCTCGCGGTCGCGGATCTCGCCGATCTGGATCACGTCCGGCGCCTGGCGCAGCGTGTTCTTCAGCGCGATGCCCCAGTCCTCGGTGTCGACACCGACGTCGCGCTGGGTGACGATGCAGTTGATGTGCGGGTGGACGTACTCGACCGGGTCCTCGATCGTGATGATGTGGCCGTGGCTGTTCCGGTTGCGGTAGCCGACCATCGCCGCCAGCGTGGTGGACTTGCCCGAGCCGGTCGCGCCGACCATGATCACCAGGCCGCGCTGCGTCATCGCGACGTCGCGCAGCACCGGTGGCACGCCGATCTCGTCGATGTCCGGAATCTTGGTCGCGATGGTCCGCAGCACCATGCCGACCCGGCCCTGCTGGACGAAGGCCGAGACGCGGAAGCGGCCGAGCCCGCTCGGGCTGATCGCGAAGTTGCATTCCTTCTTCGCCTCGAACTCGGCCGACTGCTTGTCGTTCATCACGGCGCGCGCGAGGTCGACGGTGTGCGCCGGCGTCAGCGGTTGGTTCGACACCGGCGTCAGCTTGCCGTCGATCTTGAACGCCGGCGGAAAGTCGGCGGTGATGAACAGGTCCGAACCGTTCTTGCCGACCATCAGCCGCAGCAGGTCGTGCATGAACTTCGTCGCTTGGTCGCGTTCCATGGCGTTCCTCGAGGATGCTCGAAAAGGGGACGGAGCGGAAGGCTGCGGCGCGCAGCGTCAGCCGGGGAAGTTCTCGGGCGTCTTCGCGGCGGCGCGCGCGGTGCCGGCCGCAATCACGTTGCGGCGAACCAGGTCGGTCAGGTTGCTGTCGAGCGTCTGCATGCCGACGTTCGCGCCGGTCTGCATCGCCGAGTACATCTGCGCGACCTTGGCTTCGCGGATCAGGTTGCGGATGGCCGGCGTGCCAAGCATGATCTCGTGCGCGGCGACGCGGCCGCTGCCGTCCTTGGTCTTCAGCAGCGTCTGCGAGATCACCGCCTGCAGCGACTCGGACAGCATCGCGCGCACCATTTCCTTTTCCTCGCCGGGGAACACGTCGATGATCCGGTCGATGGTCTTGGCCGCCGACGAGGTATGCAGCGTGCCGAACACCAGGTGGCCGGTCTCGGCCGCGGTCAGCGCCAGACGGATGGTTTCCAGGTCGCGCAATTCGCCGACCAGCACCACGTCCGGGTCTTCGCGCAGCGCCGAGCGCAGCGCGTTCGAGAACGATTGCGTGTGCGGCCCGACCTCGCGCTGGTTGATCAGGCACTTCTTGGACTCGTGCACGAACTCGATCGGATCCTCGATCGTCAGGATGTGCGCATACTCGTTTTCGTTGACGTGGTTCACCATCCCTGCCAGCGTGGTCGACTTGCCGGAGCCGGTCGGGCCGGTCACCAGCACCAGTCCGCGCGGCTTCAGCGCGAGTTCGGCGAAGATCTTCGGCGCGTTCAATTGTTCCAGGCTCAGGATCTTCGACGGAATCGTGCGCAGCACCGCCGCCGCGCCGCGGTCCTGGTTGAATGCGTTGACGCGGAAGCGCGCCAGGCCGGGGATCGCGAACGAGAAGTCGCACTCCAGGTGCTCTTCGTAAGCCTTGCGCTGGCTGTCGTTCATGATGTCGTAGATCATCCCGTGCACGTCGCGATGCTGGAGCGGCGGCAGGTTGATCCGGCGCACGTCGCCGTGCACGCGAATCATCGGCGGCAAGCCGGACGACAGGTGCAGGTCGGAGGCGTTGTTCTTGACGGAGAAGGCCAGGAGTTCGGAGATGTCCATTTATAATTTCCGCGCTGCGCGCCGGCGGGAAGACATCTGGCGCCGCGATGTATGTTGTTTCCTGATGGAACTATTGCCGGTCGATTATGTCCTCAATTTCCGCCAACTTGCAAGCCGTGCGGCGGACGATCCGCGATGCCGCGCAGGCGGTGTCGCGCA
Source organism: Burkholderiaceae bacterium (assembly GCA_051955575.1). GTDB lineage: Bacteria > Pseudomonadota > Gammaproteobacteria > Burkholderiales > Burkholderiaceae_D > JBQCGO01. Next base: position 7,692 of record JBQCGO010000312.1, on the reverse strand, counting down.
ATCCCGACGATGTGTCGCTGCTGGCGGTGTCGAAGACCTTCGGACCCGACGCGGTGCTCGACGCGGCCACCGCCGGACAGCGCGCATTCGGCGAGAACTACGTGCAGGAAGCGCTCGACAAGCAGGCCGCGCTGCGGGCGGTGCGACCTGAGCTGGCCGGCGCGCTCGCCTGGCATTTCATCGGCCCGATCCAGAGCAACAAGACGCGTTCGATCGCCGAGCATTTCGACTGGGTGCATTCGGTCGACCGCGAGAAGATCGCGCGACGGCTGTCCGAACAGCGGCCGGCCGACTTGCTGCCGCTTAACGTCTGCCTGCAAGTCAACATCAGCGGCGAGGCCACCAAGGCCGGTGTCGCGCCGGCCGATGTCGCCGCCGTTGCACGGGCGATCGCCGCATTGCCGCGGTTGCGGCTGCGCGGGTTGATGGCGATCCCGGCGCCGGCCGGGACGGCGGATGCACGGCGCGCGCCGTTCGCCGCGCTGCGCCGGCTGCTGGACACCTTGCGCGCCGACGGCCTCGATCTCGACACGCTGTCGATGGGCATGTCGGCCGACCTCGACGCCGCGATCGCCGAAGGCGCGACCATCGTGCGGGTCGGCACGGCGATCTTCGGCCGTCGCGCGTAATCCCTTTTTTCTGCCGCCGACGTCGCGGCACTCACTCGAAGGATTCACCATGCACATCGTTTTCATCGGCGGCGGCAACATGGCCAACGCGCTGGTCGGCGGCCTGGCCGGCACGCTGACCGCGCCCGGCAACATCCACGTCGTCGACCCGCATCCGGCGGCGCGCGAGAATCTCGCCCGCCTCGGCGCGACCACCGCCGCGCGCGTCGATGAGCGTGCCGACCTGGTTGCCGCGGCCGATCTGGTGGTGCTCGCGATCAAGCCGCAGCAGATGAAGGACGTCGCCGCCGCGCTGGCGCCGCTGCTGTCGACGCAACTGGTGCTGTCGATCGCGGCCGGCATCCGCATCGCCGACCTGTCGCGCTGGCTCGGGGGCCATGCGGCGATCGTGCGCACGATGCCCAACACGCCGGCGCTGATCGGCCGCGGCGTCACCGGGCTGGTCGCGTCCGCCGCGGTGACCGACGGCCAGCGCGACATCGCCGACGCGGTGATGCGTGCGGTCGGGGCCACCGTCTGGCTCGACGACGAGGCGCTGATCGACCCGGTCACCGCGGTGTCCGGCAGCGGCCCGGCCTACGTGTTCTATTTCATCGAGGCGATGCAGCAGGCCGCGCGCGAGATGGGCCTGACCGACGAACAGGGCAGGCTCCTGTCGATCGCGACTTTCACCGGCGCGGCCCAGCTCGCCGCCCAATCGAGCGAGCCGGTGTCGGTGCTGCGCGAGCGCGTCACCTCGAAGGGCGGCACCACCTACGCGGCGCTGACCAGCATGGACAGGAGCGGCGTGAAGCAGGCGATCGTCGACGCGATGAAGGCGGCTGCCGCGCGCGGCCGCGAACTCGGCGACGAGCTCGGCCGCGATTGATTGACGGTAATTGACGGTGATCGAACGTGATTGAGCGCGCGATGCGCGAGACGACCGACGCCTGCTTCGCGCTGCTCGACGACTGCGGCGCCGACGACGATCCGCGCTCGCGTCTCTACACCGGGCATGCGGGCACGCTGGCCTGCGATCCGTCCCAGGGCGCGGCGGGCTGGCCGGCGTTCTGGGACGCGCTGCAGGCTTCGCTCGCCGACGGCCTGCATGCGGTCGCGCTGCTGTCCTACGAAACCGGCGAGCGGCTGCACGGCATCGCGCCGCGCGAAGGCGACGCGGCGCGGCCCTCGCAAATCCTGCTGTTCCGGCGCATGGCGCGGCTGTCGGCGGCCGAGACGGAAATCTGGCTGGCCGAACACGCGGGCGACGGCGCAGAGGGAGCGGCCGGGGTCGCCGGCATCGCGCCAAACATCGACGACGCCGGCTTCGACCAGGCGGTCGAGCGCATCCGCGGCTACATCGCCGCCGGCGACGCCTACCAGGTCAACTTCACCTACCGGCTGCGCTTCACCGCGTTCGGTGCACCGGCAGCGCTGTACCGGGCGCTGCGCGCGCGCCAGCCGGCGCCCTACGGCGCGCTGATCGCGCTGCCCGACGGCGGCGCGGTGCTGTCGCTGTCACCCGAACTGTTCGTCCGCTGCCGCGACGGCGCGCTGACCGCGCAGCCGATGAAAGGCACCGCGCCGGCCGCCGGCGAACCGGGCGCCGCCGCCGCGCGCGCCGACGCGCTGGCAGCCGACCCGAAGAACCGCGCGGAAAACCTGATGATCGTCGACCTGCTGCGCAACGACCTCGGCCGCATCGCCGCGACCGGCTCGGTCGCCGTGCCGGCGCTGTTCGACGTGGCCCGCCACGGCGCGGTGCTGCAGATGACCTCGACCGTGACCGCGCAGTTGCGCGACGGCGTCGGCCTGGGCGAACTGCTGGCGGCGCTGTATCCGTGCGGCTCGATCACCGGCGCGCCGAAGCGTCGCGCGATGCAGATCGTGCGCGAGTTGGAAGCCGCGCCGCGCGGCTGGTACACCGGCGCGATCGGCTGGTTCGACGCGCCGTCGGCCGGGTGGGCGGCCGAGCGGGCGGTCGGCGACTTCTGCCTGTCGGTGCCGATCCGCACGCTGGTGCTCGACGCGCCGCACGCCGGCGGCGAACTGCCGCAAAGGCGCGGCGAGCTCGGAGTCGGCGCCGGCATCGTCCACGACAGCGTCGCCGCCGACGAACGGGCCGAGTGCCGCTGGAAGGCCGCGTTCCTGACCGGGCTGCGGCCGGGCTTCGAGGGGTTCGAGGGGTTCGAGCTGTTCGAGACGATGCACGCGCAGCGCGGCGCCGGCGTGCGGCATCTCGACCGGCACTTGCGACGGATGGCCGATTCGGCGCGCCGCTTCGGCTTGGCGTTCGACGAGGGCGCGACGCGCGACCCGCTGATGCGCGCCTGCGCCGCTTTCGCCGACGACGCGCCGCGCCGACTGCGGCTGACTCTGGATGCGAACGGGCGGATCGCCGCGACCGCCGCGCCGCTGACGCCGTTGACCGTGCCGGTGCGGGTCGGCATCGCGCCCGACGCCACCGATCCCGACGACCTGTTCCTGCGTCACAAGACCGGCGTGCGGGCGCGCTACGACGCCGCCTGGCGCGCGGCCGAGGCGGCCGGCCGTTTCGATCTGCTGTTCTTCAACGCGCGTGGGGAACTGACCGAGGGCGGGCGCTGCAACGTGTTCGTGCGGCGCGGCGGCCACTGGTTCACGCCGCCGCTGTCGTGCGGCCTGCTGCCGGGTGTGATGCGCGCGGCGCTGCTGGACGATCCGGCATGGAGCGCGCGCGAGCGCGTGCTGACGAGGGAAGACCTGCGCGAGGCGGAGGAAGTGGTGGTGTGCAACGCGCTGCGCGGCGCGCTGCCGGCGGTCGTGGACTGGACCGCCGGGGAGGCGCGACAGGAAACCGGGCGAAGTTGATCGGAACCGAACGAAATCGAACGGAATGGAACGGAATGGAACGGAATGGAACTGAGCGAAGCAGCGAACGCCGAGCGAACCCGGCGACCGCCGAGTGTTATCGGCGGCTCAGCAGCATGCCGATCGCCACGCCGGCCAGCGCCCCGATGCCGATCGTCTTCCACGGATTGGATTTCACGTAGCGCTGCGTCGTCTTCGTCGCGTCGCGGGTGACCGACACCGCGCTGTCCTGCATGTCCGACAGGCTGTCGCGCGCCGAACGCATCGACGACGACATCCGTTCCCGGGTCGAGCCGATGCTGCGATCGGCCTGGTTTTCCGCCTTGTTGAGCAATTGCTGCGCTTCGTCGATGACGGCCTTCAGGCCGGTCAGGATCTGGTCGCGCGTTTCCGCTTTCATCAGTGCCATGGCTGTCCCCGCGGGAAATGGTCGATGTGTCCAGCGTAGCGAAACCGTCGGCCGGCCGTGTTGTGCAGGGTCAAAAGGCGTGGGGAAGAAGGCCGAGGGACGCTTGGCGTCAGCGCAGCGCGTAGTCGAGCGCGACGCCGGCGAAGACCGCCGCGCCGAGCCAGTTGTTGTGACGGAACGCGGCGAAGCATCGCATCCGGTCGCGGTCGCGGATCAGCGTGTAGTGGTAGAGCGCGATGCCGGCCGCAACCGCGATGCCGGCGGCGAACGGCGCGCGCAGGCCGAGCCGCCAGCCGACCGCGAAGTCGATCGCCAGCGTCGCCGCGTAGCACAGCATCACCGCCGCCACGTCGAAGCGGCCGAAGGTGATTGCCGAGGTGCGCATGCCGATCTTCAGGTCGTCGTCGCGGTCGACCATCGCGTACTCGGTGTCGTAGGCGACCGCCCAGAACACGTTGCCGGCGAGCAGCCACCAGGCTTCGGCCGGCACGGTGCCGAGGGTGGCGGCATAGGCCATCGGGATGCCGAAACCGAATGCGATGCCGAGATACGCCTGCGGGATCGCGAAGAAGCGCTTGAAGAACGGGTAGCTGGCGGCGATCGCGAGCGCGGCCACCGAGAGTTCCTTGGTCAACGCGTTCAGCGGCAGGATCAGCGCGAACGACGCGGCCGCCAGCACCGCGGCCACCGTCAGCGCCTCGCGCGGGCTCACCAGCCCGCTGGTCACCGGGCGCTGCGCGGTGCGCTTGACGTGCCGGTCGAAGTCGCGGTCTGCGACGTCGTTGACCGCGCAGCCGGCCGAGCGCATCAGCGCGGTGCCGAGCGTGAAGATCGCCACCAGCATCGGATCGGGATGACCGTTCGACGCCAGCCACAGCGCGATCAGCGTCGGCCACAGCAGCAGCAGGATGCCGATCGGCTTGTCGGCGCGGATCAGCCGCAGGTAGAGCGTCAGGCGCGACGGCGCCGGCTGGGGGAGGGGATGGGGCGCGGACATGGCTCAGCGAAGATTCAATGCTCGGCGATCGTCGCGTCGGGCAGCATCGTCACGCCGGGCAGCGCGGTGGAAAGCACCGCCTGCCGCACCGCCTCGATCGCCGGCCGCCGCGTGAAACTCTTGCGCCACGCGATCGCCACCTGCCGATGCGGTACCGGCGCGCGGAACGGCACGTAGCGCAACATGCCGTCCTGCTCGTCCATGTCGGGGATCGACGCGATCGGCAGCACCGTGATGCCGATGCCGGACGCGACCATGTGGCGGATGGTTTCCAGCGAGGAACCCTCGAACGCGCGGGCGATGCCGTCGCCGCTGGTCGACAGCCGCGACATTTCGGGGCAGACCTCCAGCACCTGGTCACGGAAACAGTGGCCGTTGCCGAGCAGCAGCATGGTTTCGGATTTCAGGTCGTTCGCGTCGATGCTCTTGCGGCGCGTCCATGGATGGTTCTTCGGCAGCGCGACCACGAACGGCTCGTCGTACAGCGGCTGCACCGCCAGCCCCTGCTCGGGGAACGGCGTGGCCATGATGGCGGCGTCGATCTCGCCCTGGCGCAGTTGCTCGACCAGTTTCGCGGTCAGGTTTTCCTGCAGGATCAGCGGCATCTGCGGCACGCGCTCGATCATCGTGCGCACCAGTTTCGGCAGCAGGTAGGGCGCGACGGTGTAGATGATGCCGAGGCGCAGCGGCCCGGCCAGCGGGTCCTTGTTCTGCCGCGCGATCTCGCGGATCGCCGCGGTCTGTTCCAGCACCCGCTCCGCCTGCGCGACGATCTGCGCGCCCAGCGGCGTGACCGACACCTCGCTGCCGCCGCGCTCGAACAGCGTCACGCCGAGCTCGTCCTCGAGCTTCCGGATCGCGACCGACAGCGTCGGCTGCGCGACGAAGCAGGCTTCGGCCGCATGGCCGAAATGCTTCTCGCGGGCGACGGCGACGATGTACTTGAGTTCGGTGAGGGTCATGGAGGGTATTTTACGGGAGAGGGCGTGGGAGCCGAGGAGGGTGTGGAGAGACAAGCCGTGGCGCCGGCGTCTCTTCTCCCTCCCCTTCAAGGGGAGGGCTGGGGTGGGGATTGGTTGGAGACGTGTTGATACAAGCCTCGTCGATGTCGAAACCCAACCCCACCCAAACCCACCCCAGGAAGGGGAGGGGACTGGCGGTGCCGATTTGAGGTGCCGCAATTAATGCCGAAACTGAAGATCCCCAGATTTCCTACACCTTCAAATAATCCTCCCGCCCCCCCAGCCACCGCGCCAGATGCGCATCCACCGTCGCCGGATCATCCCGCAGCAGCGCCTGCGCCAGATCGCGCGCCGCATCCACCAGCCACTGGTCCTGCTCCAGGTCGGCGAAGCGCAGCATCGCCTCGCCCGACTGTCGCGCGCCGAGGAATTCGCCTGGGCCGCGGATCGCGAGGTCGCGCCGCGCGATCTCGAAGCCGTCGGCGGTCTCGCGCATCGTCATCAGCCGCTCCTTCGCCACCTGGCCCAGCGGCCCCTGGTACATCAGCACGCAGGCGCTGGCGGCGGCGCCGCGTCCGACCCGGCCGCGCAACTGGTGCAGCTGGGACAGTCCGAAGCGCTCGGCGTGCTCGATCACCATCAGCGATGCATTCGGCACGTCGACGCCGACCTCGATTACCGTGGTCGCGACCAGCACGTGAACCTCGCCGCGCGCGAACGCATCCATCACCGCCTGCTTGTCGGCCGGCTTCATCCGGCCGTGCACCAGGCCGACGTTCAAATCCGGCAGCGCCGCCGACAGCGTGGCGTGGGTATCGGTCGCGGTCTGCAGTTGCAGCGCTTCCGATTCCTCGATCAGCGGACAGACCCAGTACGCCTGCCGGCCTTCGAGCGCCGCGGCGTGGACCCGATCGATCACGTCGTCGCGCCGGTGCTCGTCGACCACCCTCGTCACCACCGGCGTGCGGCCCGGCGGCAGCTCGTCGATCACCGACACTTCGAGATCGGCGTAATAGGTCATCGCCAGCGTGCGCGGGATCGGCGTGGCCGACATCATCAACTGATGCGGCACGCGTGGCGCGGAAAGGTCGGGGTTGGCGCGGGGGAGCAGGTCGCCGGCCTGCTCATTGGCTTTATTGCGCAGCGCCAGCCGCTGCCCGACACCGAAGCGGTGCTGCTCGTCGACGATCACCAGCCCCAGCCGCGGGAAGTTCACGCCTTCCTGGATCAGCGCGTGGGTGCCGATCACCAGGCGCGCCTGGCCGGACTCGATGCGCGCACGGGCGTCGTCCTTGTCCTTCTTCTTCAGACTGCCGGTCAGCCACGCGACGTCGACGCCGAGCGGCGCGAGCCAGGCGGCGATCTTGCGGAAATGCTGGTCGGCGAGGATCTCGGTCGGCGCCATCAGCGCGGCCTGGTAGCCGCTGTCGATCGCCTGCGCGGCGGCCAGCGCGGCGACCACGGTCTTGCCGCTGCCGACGTCGCCCTGCAGCAGCCGCTGCATCGGGTACGACGCGCGGATGTCGCGCCGGATCTCGTCCAGCACGCGCCGCTGCGCGCCGGTCAGCGAAAACGGCAGCGCCGCGAGCAGGGCGTCCGACAGCGCGCCGACGGTCGCCAGCGCCGGCGCGCCCTTGGCCCGGCGCGCGGCCTGCGCCCGCTTCAGCGACAGCTGCTGCGCCAGCAGTTCGTCGAACTTCATCCGGTTCCAGGCCGGGTGGCTGCGGTCGGCCAGCGCGGCCTCGTCGACGTCCGGCGGCGGATGATGCAGCAGCCGCACCGACGGCTCGAACCCCCACAGCCCCAGCCGGTCCAGCACCGGCTGGGGCACCGTGTCGCGCCAGTCGATGCGCGTCATCGCGGCCG
>JBQCGO010000311.1:0-6335 GCA_051955575.1 Burkholderiaceae bacterium | reverse complement strand
CAACCTTTTTCGCCGGCGCGCCGTGGCCATCCATCGCGGTCGGCATCGCCGCCGGCAGCAGCGGCACCAGCAGCAGCGCGACGATGTTGATGATCTTGATCAGCGGGTTGATCGCCGGGCCGGCGGTGTCCTTGTACGGGTCGCCGACGGTGTCGCCGGTGACCGCGGCCTTGTGCGCCTCGGATCCCTTGCCGCCGTGGTAGCCGTCCTCGATGTATTTCTTCGCGTTGTCCCAGGCCCCGCCGCCGGTGGTCATCGAGATCGCGACGAACAGGCCGGTGACGATGGTTCCCATCAAGAGACCGCCGAGCGCAGCCGGACCGAGCACCAGGCCGACGACGATCGGCACCACCACCGGCAGCAGCGACGGCAGGATCATTTCCTTGATTGCGGAAGACGTCAGCATGTCGACCGCGCGGTCGTACTCGGGCCGGCCGCTGCCGTCCATGATGCCCTTGATGTCGCGGAACTGGCGGCGCACTTCGATCACCACCGCGCCGGCCGCGCGGCCGACCGCTTCCATCGCCATCGCGCCGAACAGGTACGGGATCAGGCCGCCGATGAACAGGCCGACGATGACCCGCGGGTTCGACAGGTCGAAGGTCACGCTCTTGCCGACCGAATCGAGAGCATGCGTGTAATCTGCGAACAGCACCAGCGCGGCCAGGCCGGCCGAACCGATCGCGTAACCCTTGGTCACCGCCTTGGTGGTATTGCCGACCGCATCCAGCGGATCGGTGACCGCGCGCACCGCATCCGGCATGCCCGACATTTCGGCGATGCCGCCGGCGTTGTCGGTGACCGGGCCGTAGGCGTCGAGCGCGACGATGATGCCGGCCATCGACAGCATCGACGTCGCGGCGATCGCGATGCCGTACAGGCCGCCGAGCCAGTAGGACGACAGGATCGCGGCGCACACCGCGACGACCGGCCAGGCGGTGGATTTCATCGATACGCCCAGGCCGGCGATGATGTTGGTGCCGTGGCCGGTGGTGGACGCTTCGGCGATGTGCCGCACCGGCTTGTACTCGGTGCCGGTGTAGTACTCGGTGATCGTGACCATCAGTCCGGTCAGCACGATGCCGATCACCGCCGCGCCCATCATCGGCACCCGCAGCGGCGGCGGCAGAACCAGCCAGGTAATGATCGCGAAGCCGATCAGCGACAGGCCCGCCGCCCACCACAAGCCGGTATAGAGCGCCGACATGATCTTCTTGCCGGGCTGGGCCTTGACCATCGAGCAGCCGACGATCGAGCCCAGGATCGACACGCCGCCGAGCAGCAGCGGATACAGCATCGCCTGCACCTCGAAGCCGGCGGTGACCAGCGCGCCGAGCAGCATGGTCGCGATCAGCGTGACGACGTAGGTCTCGAACAGATCGGCCGCCATGCCGGCGCAGTCGCCGACGTTGTCGCCGACGTTGTCGGCGATCACCGCCGGATTGCGCGGATCGTCCTCGGGAATGCCGGCCTCGACCTTGCCGACCAGGTCGGCGCCGACGTCCGCGCCCTTGGTGAAGATGCCGCCGCCGAGACGCGCGAAGATCGAGATCAGCGACGCGCCGAACGCCAGGCCGATCAGCGGCTTGATCGCGTCATGCAGCGTCACCGGCGTCGGGCCGCCGGCCGCCGACGCGAGCAGGATCATGGTGAAGATCGCCACACCGAGCAGGCCGAGGCCGACCACCAGCATGCCGGTGATCGCGCCGCCCTTGAAGGCCACGTTCAGCGCCTCGTTCATGCCGGTCGCGGCGGCCTGCGCGGTGCGCACGTTGGCGCGCACCGAGACGTTCATGCCGATGAAGCCGCAGGCGCCGGACAGCACCGCGCCGACCAGGAAGCCGACCGCGGTGACCAGACCCAGGCCGGGGATCAGCGCAATCGCGATGAACAGCACCACGCCGACCATTCCGATAGTCCGGTACTGCCGCGCGAGGTAGGCCGCCGCGCCCTGCTGGATCGCCGCGGCGATTTCCTGCATCCGGGGATTGCCGGCGTCCTGACGCAGGATCCAGCTTCGGGACATCAACCCGTAGACCACGGCGACGATGCCGCACGCGATCGCAAACCATAGACCAGCCATATCGCTCCTCCGTTATCACGACAAATGAACAACGCAAATGAACAACGACGTCCTGCCGGAGAAGCGCGGAATCATCACGACACCGATCCTCCCGGTCGACCGCACACTGCAACATCTTCGCTGCCCGTTGTTGTCTGGAGTCCGCCCGGGCTGGCTATGAATCCTTGGTTAACCTTTGTTCGGCATGCACCGCCGAAAAAAAAGCGGACACAGGGTCCGCTTTCTTCCTACTGCGACAACGCGGCGAATGCCCTGTCGCGGATTTCCTCCACCGGACCGATGCCGGCGATCTTCCGGTACTTCGGGGCGCCGGGTTCCCCCGATTTCGCCCAGGTCTCGTAATAGTCGACCAGCACCTCGGTCTGCTCGTGGTAGACCGCGAGCCGCTTCGTCACCGTCGCCTCGTGGTCGTCGTCGCGCTGGATCAGCGCCTCGCCGGTCTCGTCGTCGCAATCCTCGACCTTCGGCGGGTTGAACTTGACGTGGTAGGTGCGGCCGGACGCCGGATGCACCCGGCGTCCGCTCATGCGTTCGACGATCGCCTCGTCCGGCACGTCGATCTCCAGCACGTAGTCGATCGCCACGCCGGCCTGCTTCATCGCGTCGGCCTGCGGGATGGTGCGCGGAAAACCGTCGAACAGGTAGCCCTTCGCGCAGTCCGGCTGCTTGAGCCGGTCCTTGACCAGGCCAATGATGATGTCGTCCGACACCAGACCGCCGGCGTCCATCACCTTCTTGGCCGCGATGCCCAGCGGCGTGCCGGCCTTGACCGCGGCGCGCAGCATGTCGCCGGTCGAGATCTGCGGAATGCCGTACTTCTCCTTGATGAAATTCGCCTGCGTGCCCTTGCCGGCACCTGGCGCTCCTAACAGGATGAGGCGCATGTCGTTCCCTAATAAATGAATAATTCTGGTGCGAAGGCAGCGGCGGCGCGATTGTTCGGCGCTCTGCGCGACTGCCTGGTCTCCATGTTCTTTTTACCACTTTCGCTTTGCACGAAACTTACCATAGAAAGCGGCGCGCGCAATCAGCGAACGGCGAAATGGCGGCGCACCCGCGCCAGGTCTTCCGGCGTGTCGACGCCGCCCGGCGGCGCATGGTCGGCGACGTGCACCGCGATCGGGAAACCATGCCACAGCACGCGCAGTTGCTCGAGCGCCTCGATCTGCTCCAGCGGCGACGGGGCAAGCGTCGGATAGGTCCGCAGGAACGCTCGGGTGTAGGCGTACAGGCCGATGTGGCGCAGCGGCGCGTAGCCCGGCGGCAGCGCGTCCGGCTCGCGGGCGAAGCCGTCGCGGTGCCAGGGAATCGTCGCACGGGAGAAATACAGCGCGCGCGACGCGCGGTCGAGCACCACCTTGACCACGTTCGGGTTGCGCACCTCGGCGATGTCGGTCAGCGGATGCGCGGCGGTCGCCATCGGCGCGGCGGAACCGACCAGCGCCGCGGTGGCGGCGATCAGTTCCGGGTCGATCAGCGGCTCGTCGCCCTGAACGTTGACCACGGTCGCGTCGTCCGGCAGCGCGAGCGCGCCGGCAGCTTCGGCAATCCGGTCGGTGCCGGACGGATGGTCGGCACGCGTGATCGCGACTGCGACGCCGTGCCGCTCGCAGGCCGCGGCGATCGACGGATGGTCGGTGGCGACCACGACACGCGCGGCGCCGGACAGCGCGGCGCGCTCGGCGACGCGCACGACCATCGGTTTGCCGCCGAGGTCGGCGAGCGGCTTGTCCGGCAGGCGGGTGGACGCGAGGCGGGCGGGAATCAGGACGGTGAAGGACATCGGCGGCGAAGGAATACGATCGCCGCATGCGGCGGCGGGGAAGGAATCAGGGCGGCAGGTCTTGCGACAGCGGCGCGTTCAGGTCGCGCGCCTCGTCGGCCCACATGATCGGGATGCCGTCGCGGATCGGATAGGACAGCTTGTCGCCGTGGCAGATCAGTTCCTGCGCCGCCTTGTCGTAATCGAGCGGCCCCTTGCAGAGCGGGCAGACCAGGATGTCAAGCAGGCGGTGATCCACGGAGTTTCTCCAGAATGTTGCGCGCCAGCGCGGGATCGAGACGGGCCGCGACCGGAACCGTCCAGAGCCGCGGATCGTCGCGCAGCGCGGCGACCTGCCGGCATTTTACTGCATCCTTTTCCGTGATCAGGATGACATCGGCCGTAACGCCGGCGAACGGATCGGCGCGGAAATCGTAATGGTCGGGCAGCGGGATCTCGGCGAAGCGCAGGCCCGCGCCGCGCAGCATGTCGAAGAAGCGCGACGGGTTGCCGATGCCGGCCGCGGCGGCGAGCCGTTTTCCGGAACCGGCCAGCGACGCCAGCGGCACGCGGCGCGACGCGTCGTTCAAGGTTTCGGCATAGTCGCCGACCAGTTGCATCGTCCAGGCGTCGGCCGGCACCCCGGGCGGACGACCGCCGCCGTTGACGACCGTGAAGTCGCGCGGTCGGGACAGCGGTTCGCGCAGCGGACCGGCCGGCAGCAGCCAGCCGTTGCCGCCGCCGCGGCCGTCGAACAGCACGATCTCGACGTCGCGCGCCAGCGCATAGTGCTGCAGGCCGTCGTCGGCGACCAGCACGTCGACTTCCGGATGTGCGCCCAGCAGGGCCAGCGCCGCCTCCCCGCGGCGCCGGCCCACCACTACCGGACAATTTGCGCGCTGCACGATCAGCAACGGCTCGTCGCCGGCATCACGCGCCGACGACGCGGCGGTCACGGAACGCGGCGCGTCGCCGGCACCGCCGTAGCCGCGTGAGATCACGCCGGGTACGTAACCCGCTTCGCGCAGCATGCCGACCAGCCAGATGACGAACGGCGTCTTGCCGGTCCCGCCGACGTACAGGTTGCCGACCACGATCACCGGCACCGGCGGCCGCACGACCGCAGCCGCGCCCGACAGGTAACGCTTCCGGCGCGACGCGGCGACGGCGCCGTAAAGCAGGGACAGCGGGTGCAGAGCCCGAGCGGCGATGCCGCGGCGACGCCATACCGCCGCCAGGGCCGGCGCGAGAACGCCGCGTGTGCTCATCGCGGGCCGATCGATGCGGGATGCGGAACGGCCGGCACGACAGTCATGCCGCCGCGCTCGCTCACCGGACGGCCGTCTGTGCGGCGAAGGTCACGCGCTCGAAACCGGCCAGGCGGGCCGCTTCGAGCACGTTGATGACAGACTGGTGCGTGGACCCGGCATCGGCGTTGATGATGACCACCGGGTCCTTCTTGCCGCCGCCGGCGTTGGCGGCCGCGCGCAGGTCCTCGGCTAGGCCAGCCGGGTCGCGCGACGCCACTGCGGCGCTGTTGACCGCGTAGCGGCCTTGCCGATCGACGCCGACGTTGATCTCGAACGGCTGCGTCTGCGCCTTCTCGGCATCGGCGGTCGGCAGGGTGATCTGCAGCGCGGTGAACTTGCTGTAGGTGGTGGTGACCATCAGGAAGATGACGATCACCAGCAGGACGTCGATGAACGGGATCAGGTTGATTTCCGGCTCGTCGCCGCCGCGTGCCTTGCGAAAATTCATGGATGGATACCGGATGCGTTACGGGCCGATCGGAGGGAAGGCGGCGGAACGGTCACTGGCGCGCGCCGTGCACCGTGTCCACCAGCTTGACCGCCTGCTGCTCCATGCCGACCACGAAGCTGTTCACCAGCGCGCGGAAGTGGCGGTAAAACACCAGCGTGGGCATCGCGATCGCCAGGCCGAAGCCGGTGTTGTAGAGCGCGACCGAGATGCCGTGCGCCAGTTCGGCCGGGTTGGTGCCGGTGGCGTTCTGCGCGCCGAAGATCTCGATCATGCCGACGATGGTGCCGAACAGGCCCATCAGCGGCGCGAGCGAGGCGATGGTGCCGAGCGTGGTCAGGAAGCGCTCGAGGTCGTGCGCGGCGGCGCCGCCGGCTTCCTCGATCGATTCCTTCATCACGTCGCGCGGCGCGTTGACGTTGCGCAGGCCGGCGGCCAGCACGCGGCCGAGCGGCGAATTGCGTTCGAGATTGTCGATCACCTCGGCGTTGATGCGGCCGTTGTGAAAGACGCGGATGACTTCCTGCAGCAGTTGCGGCGGCAGAATGCGGCCGACGCGCAAGTACAATAGGCGCTCGATGATCAGCGCGGTAGCGACGATCGACGCGATCAGCAGCAGCCAGATCGGCCAGCCGGCGGCTTGAAAGATGGCGAACAAGACGACTCCTCGGTGCGGTCAGGCGAACGGATGCAGAATGTACCCCGTCAAGCGGCGAGCGGCAATACGCGTTC
>JBQCGO010000310.1:0-3371 GCA_051955575.1 Burkholderiaceae bacterium | reverse complement strand
TTATTTGGTTCTTTCTTTTTTTTTTCTATCTATTTTTGTTAGTTATTGTTGTTCGTTATGTTTGTCTATTTGTTTATCTCCGTGGGCGGCGCGGCCGCGCTCGGTCTGTGGGCCGGGCGCAGGCGGATGCGCGCCGGATCGGAGCGCTGACTTCCCCTCTTCCCTAGCCCTCGCCGGCGCTGAGCGCGATGTCGATGTCCGTGCGCCGCAACTGGGGCGCGAAGCGCTGGATGAAGTCGTAGGTGTACGCGCGCAGGTAGGCGCCGCGCCGCACCGCCAGCCGCGCGACGTTCGGCGCGAACAGATGCGATGCGTCGAGCGAGCGCAGGCCGTCCGCCAGGTTGCGGTGGACCGCCATCGACGCGACCAGCCCGACGCCCAGCCCGAGCGACACATACTGCTGGATCACGTCGGAATCCATCGCGGTCAGCACGATGTCGGTCGACAGGCCCGCTTCCTCGAACGCGGCATCGATGTGGCTGCGGCCGGTGAAGCCGATGTCATAGGTGATCAGCGGATGCGCGGCCAGGTCTTCCAGCGAGACGCGCGGCAGCGCGGCCAGCGGATGGTCATCCGGCACCACGATCCGGTGATTCCATTCGTAGCAGGGAAAGGACACCAGCTCGTCGACATCGCGCAGGCCCTCGGTCGCGATGCCGATGTCGGCCTTGCCCGAGATGACCCATTCCGCGATGTGTTCCGGCGAACTCTGCTGCAGCGCGATCCGCACCTGCGGGAACGCGCTGCGGAATGACTGCACCACCGCCGGCAGCGCATAGCGCGCCTGCGTATGCGTGGTGGCAATGCGCAGCGTGCCGCTGGTCTCGCCGGCGTACTCGGCGCTGGCCCGGCGCAGGTTTTCCGACTCCAGCAACAGGCGCTCGATGATCTGCAAAATGCTGCGGCCGGGCTCGGTCAGGCCGGTCAGCCGCTTGCCGTTGCGCTCGAAGATCTCGACGCCGAGCTCGATCTCCAGCTCGCGGATCTGGCGGCTCACGCCCGGCTGCGACGTGAACAGCACGTTGGCGACCTCGGTCAGGTTGTAGCCCCGGCGCGCGGCCTCGCGCACCGAGCGCAACTGCTGGAAGTTCATCGCGCGCTCCCTTCTCCGGCCGCATCGCCGGCGAACACGCGCAGCTTCCTCGGCTGCAGCACCAGCGCATCGCCGGCGACGACCTGCAGCCGCTCGAAGCGTTCGCGCGGAATCACCGCCTCGATCGGCTGCCCGCTGTCGGCACGCTCCAGCTCGAGCTGGGTCAGCGGTCCCACCACCCTCGCCCGTTTCAACCGAGCGACCAGCCCGCCGCCGTCTGCCGCCGCGCGCACCACGTCGAACTCGTGCGGACGCACGAAGCCGACCCCCTGCGCGTCGCGCGCGTGAACGTGCTCCGGCGCCGCCAGCGCAACGCCGCCGGCGTCCAGCACGCCTCGATGCACGCGGCCATGGAACACGTTGACGTCGCCGAGGAAGCCGTAGACGAACGGCGACGCCGGATGCTCGTACACCTCGCCGGGCGCGCCGGCCTGCTCCACCCTGCCCCGGTTCATCAGCACCACCCGGTCCGCGACTTCCATCGCCTCTTCCTGGTCATGCGTCACGAACAGGCTGGTGACGTGCAGTTCGTCGTGCAGCCGCCGCAGCCAGCGCCGCAGCTCCTTGCGCACCTGCGCGTCGAGCGCGCCGAACGGCTCGTCGAGCAGCAGCACGCGCGGCTCGACCGCGAGCGCGCGGGCCAGCGCAATGCGCTGCCGCTGGCCGCCGGAAAGCTGCGCCGGATAACGGTCGGCCAGCCAGGCAAGCTGCACCAGCTCCAGCAACTGCATCACCTTCTTCCGGATCTGCGCCTCGGCGGGGCGCTGCGCGCGCGGCTTCACGCGCAGGCCGAACGCCACGTTCTCGAACACCGTCATGTGCCGGAACAACGCGTAATGCTGGAACACGAAACCGACCTGCCGCTCGCGCACGTGGTGCGCGGACGCGTCCTCGCCGTCGAGGAAGACCTGGCCGGCGTCGGGCTGCTCCAGGCCGGCGATGATCCGCAACAGCGTGGTCTTGCCGCAGCCGGATGGCCCGAGCAGCGCGGTCAGTTCACCTTGGGGAAATGCCAGCGAGACGTCGTCCAGGGCGACGAAATCGCCGAAGCGCTTATGGATGTTGCGGACTTCGATGCTCATCTCATGTCTCCTGATTGCGTTTGCCGTCGACGCGTTTGCCGTCGGCGCCGGCGCGCCATTCGACGAGGCTCTTGGCCACCAGCGTCACCAGCGCCAGCACGGCCAGCAGCGAGGCCACCGCAAATGCCGCGCTGAAGTGGTATTCGTTGTAGAGGATCTCGACCTGCAACGGCAGCGTGTCGGTCTCGCCGCGCACGTGGCCGGACACTACCGACACCGCGCCGAATTCGCCCATCGCACGCGCGTTGCAGAGGATCACGCCGTACAGCAGGCCCCATTTCACGTTCGGCAGCGTCACGTGCCAGAACGTGCGCCAGCCGGAGGCGCCGAGCACCAGCGCGGCTTCTTCCTCGTCGTTGCCCTGTGCCTGCATCAGCGGAATCAGTTCGCGCGCGACGAACGGAAACGTGACGAAGATGGTCGCCAGCACGATGCCGGGCACCGCGAACAGGATCTTGATGTCGTGCTCGCGCAGCCAGGGACCGAACCAGCCCTGCGCGCCGAAGATCAGCACGTAGATCAGGCCGGAGATCACCGGCGACACCGAGAACGGCAGGTCGATCAGCGTCAGCAGCAGGTTCTTGCCGGGGAAGCGGAATTTCGCGATGGTCCAGGCCGCCGCGACCCCGAACACCAGGTTCAGCGGCACCGCGATGGCGGCGGTCAGCAGCGTCAGCCGGATCGCCGACAGCGAGTCCGGCTCGACGATCGCCGCCGCATACGCGTGCCAGCCCTTGCCCAATGCCTCCACAAACACCGCGGCCAGCGGCACGAACAGGAACAGCGCGAGGAAGCCGAGCGCGATGCCGGTCAGCAGCAGGCGGACCCAGAGCGGCTCGATCGTCGCGGCCGGGACATGGGTGGGCACGGCGCGCGCCGCGCGGCCGGCATTGACCGCGCCGAGGGTCGATGCGGAACCGGCCATCTCAGCTCTCCCTTCCCTGGCCGCGTTCGCGGGTCCAGGCCTGCAGCAGGTTGATTGCCAGCAGCAGCGCGAACGATGCAAGCAGCATCACCAGCGCGATCGCGGTCGCGCCGGCGTAGTCATACTGTTCGAGCTTGGTGACGATGAAAAGCGGCGTGATCTCGGACACCATCGGCATGTTGCCGGCGATGAAGATCACCGAGCCGTATTCGCCGACCGCGCGGGCGAACGCCAGCGCGAAGCCGGTCAGCAGCGCCGGCAGGACGGTCGG
>JBQCGO010000309.1:0-4414 GCA_051955575.1 Burkholderiaceae bacterium | reverse complement strand
TGATGATCGCGACGCGCCGGCGCGTGGCGGCACCGTCCAGCGCGTGCCGGTCGTTCTCCACCACCTCGAAACGCAGCTTCTGCGGCCGACCCGGCGCGCGGCCGTAGACGTTTTCGCGGTACAGCTCCAGGATTTCCGCGCGCCGCTTCTTCCACTGCGCCGGCGTGGTCACGAGACTGCCGTCCGCCATGCGCAGCAGTTCCGGCAATTCGTAGGGCGGCACCTTCGATTCGTCGTAGTTGATGGCCGGCGCGAGCGCAGCCTCCAGACGCGACGCGAGGCCGTCGCGCTCCTTTCTCTCCTCGGCGCGCACGAGCAGCGCGATGCAGCACAGGGCCGTGGCGGCGAGTACGTAATGGGTCAGTCGCATGCGGGTCCGATGGTGGGACGGCGCGGCCGGGAACTGGTCTCGGAACCTGCCGCGCCGGGAAAAACACTTGCCGAATATATAACACACACCCTGCCCTGCGCCTTTATGCCGCTTCGCATTTTGTTGAAGTTGTTTTTAGGACTGCCTGTAATGATCGGCTCGCCGGTGCGACTCAGTACCAGCCAGCACCCGGGACAGCCGCGGTATTCACGATATTCACGAGGGACACCACCATGCGAGAACAAACCATGCCGGAAGCCGCGTTGCCCGGGATCGCCATGCCGCACGCGGCCGTCATCCATCCGCTCTGGCTGCGCATCAACCACTGGATCAACGCGATAGCAGTACTCGTGATGGTCACCAGCGGCTGGCGCATCTACAACGCTTCGCCGATCTTCCCGTTCCGCTTTCCGAAGGAGATCACGCTCGGCGGCTGGCTCGGCGGCGCGATCCAGTGGCATTTCGCGGCAATGTGGCTGCTGGCGATCAACGGCGCCGTCTACCTGCTGATGAACCTCGCAACCGGCCGCTTCCGCCGCAAATTCCTGCCGCTGCATCCGCGCGGCGTGCTGCAGGACCTGCGCGCGGCGCTGGCCGGGCATCTGGCCCACGACGACCTCGCGCACTACAACATGGTGCAGAAGGCGGCCTACACCGGCGTGATCGCGGCGCTGATCGTGGTACTGCTGTCCGGGCTGGCGGTCTGGAAATCGGTGCAGTTCCCGCTGCTGCGCGACCTGATGGGCGGTTTCGACAATGCGCGCGTGGTCCACTTCTGCGCGATGGCCGTCATCGTCGCCTTCGTCGCGGTGCACCTGGCGATGGTCGCGCTGGTGCCGCGCACTCTGCTCGCCATGCTGCGCGGACGCTAACGCCTGTTCGCAAACCCACTGCGCGGCCCGATTTCGGCCCTGATTTTGGTCCTCCATGCTCGCCGCACGACAGTACGGCTCCGCTTCTCGGACCGAACTCGAACCGCTCGTTACGGTTTGCAAACAGGCTCTTCAGGAGACAACCATGCCCATCAGGAAGAAACCCATGCTGGCCGGGCTCGACGCCAAGCTGATCGTGCGCGACGCGCTGAATACCCTCGACATGCCGTCGCGCCGGCGGTTCGGCAAGCGCGCGCTGAGCCTCGGCGCGCTGTCGATGATGACCGGCTGCTCGATCACCGACGACGCCTCGGTGGAACGCATGCTGACGGCGATGTCGCGCTTCAACGACCGCGTGCAGGGATGGCTGTTCGATCCGAAGAAGCTGGCGCAGACCTATCCGGACTCGATGATCACGACCCCGTTTCCGTTCAACGCGTTCTACGAAGAAGACGAGGTGCCCGAAATCGACGACGACTACGTGTTGCGGGTCGGCGGGCTGGTGGCCGACCGCGGCGACTGGACGCTCGACGCGCTGCGCGCGCTGCCGCAGGACAGTCAGGTCACGCGCCACATCTGCGTCGAAGGCTGGAGCGCGATCGGCAAATGGGGCGGCGTGCCGTTCGCCGATTTCCTGCGCCGCATCGGCGCCGACACCAGCGCGCCGTTCGTGGGCTTTCGCTGCGCCGACGACTATTACACCAGCATCGACATGGCGACCGCGCTGCATCCACAGACGCTCCTGACGCTCACCTTCGCCGACCGGCCGCTGCCGCCGAAGTACGGCTACCCGATGAAGCTGCGCATCCCGACCAAGCTCGGCTACAAGAATCCGAAGCACATCACCGAGATCTTCGTCGCCAGGAACAACCCCGGCGGCTATTGGGAAGATCAGGGCTACAACTGGTTCGGCGGCGCATGAGCCTCATGCCCGCCACGATCCGCACCGCGCAAGGTGCTTTTATCCGAAGGAGCAGGCAATGAAGAAGACGATCACGATGGCATTCGCGGCGCTGATGGCGCTGGGTGCGGGAAGCGCGTTCGCGGCAGATGCCATGGGCAAGGACGGCATGGCCAAGGATGCGATGGCGAAGGACGAGATGGCCAAGGACGGCATGCACAAGGACGGCATGGCGATGGAGAAGCATCACAAGTCGAAGATGCACAAGGAGGCGATGGGAAAAGACGCGATGGCGAAGGACGGCATGGCGAAGGATGCGATGTCGCACGACGGCATGGCCAAGGATGAGATGAAGAAGTAAGCGGCGCGCGGCGTCACGAGAAGGAGCGGCCTCGGGGCCGCTCTTTTTTTGGAGTCGGGACCTGCGATGGCTGCACCTTGCGTCCCCGGTTACCATCGACGCCGTGCCGGATGCCGGCGTCTGATGTCAGGAGGATGCGATGTGGGTCAAGACCATGCTGTGCGCCGTCGCGCTCGGCGCGCCGCTGCTGGCCGGCGCCGGGCCGGTGGTGAACCTGGAGGCGCAGGCGAGCCGGCAGGTGCCGAACGACGAGATGGTGGTGTCGCTCGCGGCCACCCGCACCGGGCCGGCGGTCGGACCGTTGAACGAGGCGGTGCTCGGCGCGCTGAACGACGCGTTGCGCCGCGCGAAGGCGGCGCCGGCGGTCGATGCGCGGCTCGGCGGCGTCGTCACCGGGCAGGACTGGCGCGACGGCAAACCGGACGGCTGGCGGGTGCGCGGGGAAATCGTGCTGGCCTCGACCGACATGAAGGCGCTCGGCGCGCTGGCCGGCGAACTCGGCAGGACGCTGGAGATCGACGGCGTGTCGTTCCGGCTGTCGCCCGGCGTGCGGACCGCGACCGAAACCGCGCTGCTGCAGGAAGCGGCGGCGGGCTTTCGCGCGAAGGCCGACGCGGCGACGAAGGCGTTCGGCTTTCGCACCTACGAAATCCAGGAACTGTCGCTGAATCAGTCGATGCCGCCGCCGATGCCGCGGCCGATGGCGACCATGTCGATGGCGAAGGCCGCGCCGGTGCCGGCCGAGCCCGGTACGGCGGAAGTCGCGGTGACGGTGAACGGACGCATCCGGGTCGACTGACGCAGCGCCACGGCCATCGGCGGTGTTCTGCACAAGTCGTGCCAAAAATCCCGCGCATTTTTTTGCAGCCGCCCTCGCGCGTTTTTCATCCGGGACGCCAATCCGCCGCTCCTAGAATCGTCGTGGCATTTCCCACAACAACCGAGGAGACAGGATGGACAAGAATCGTCGCGACTTGCTGAAGGCGGGCATGACCGCCGCGATGGGCAGCGCGCTGGTCGGCGTGCAGGGTTGTGCGGCGACCCGTACCGGCGAGGCGGCCAATGGCGCGCAGGTCGGCGCGATGGCGCCGCTGGCCGGCAGGATGGGCGTGCGGCTGGCGACCTGTGCGATGGCGCCCGGCGCGGCGCCGACGGTGGCGCTGGTGCGGGCCGACGGCAAGGTGGTGGATCTCGGCGCCGAGGCGCGCCGCCACAGCATGACGCTGGCGTTCGCGCCGGAGTCGATGCTCGCGCTGATCGCCAGCGGCGACGCCGGCCTCGAACAGGTGCGCCTGCTGGCCGACAAGGCCGAAGCGAACGTCGCCGGCCTGCCCACGATCGAGCAGGTGCGGCTGCTGTCGCCGATCCCGACGCCGGCGCGCAACATCTACTGCGTGGGCTGGAACTACCTCGACCATTTCGAGGAAGGCCAGAAGGCGCGCGCCGACAAGACCGTGACCAAGCTGCCGGACCACCCGGTGTTCTTCTCGAAGGCCACGCACACGATGAACGGCCCGTTCGATCCGATCCCGCACGACGCGGCGAATTCGAACACCACCGATTGGGAAGCCGAACTCGCGGTCGTGATCGGCCGGCGCGGCCGCAATATCTCCGAAGCCGATGCGATGAACCATGTGTTCGGCTACGCGGCCTACAACGACACCACGGTGCGCGAGGTCCAGCAGAAGCGGCACGGCGGCCAGTGGTTCAAGGGCAAGAGCCTGGACGGCCACGGCCCGATGGGACCGTGGATCGTCACCGCCGCCGGCGTGAACCTGGACCAGGTGCGGGTGATCTGCCGCGTCAACGGCGTCGAGAAGCAGAACGCGAGCTACAAGCAGATGTACTTCAAGATTCCGCGCGTGATCGCCGAACTGTCGCGCGGCCTGACGCTGGAGCCGGGCGACATC
>JBQCGO010000308.1:0-4316 GCA_051955575.1 Burkholderiaceae bacterium | reverse complement strand
GAGCTCGATGTGACCCATGCGCTCACGACGCACCTTCGCGAGCGTCACTTCGACGCCGCACTTCTCGCAGATGACGCCGCGGTGCTTCAGGCGCTTGTACTTGCCGCACAGGCACTCATAGTCCTTGATCGGGCCAAAAATCTTGGCGCAGAACTACCCGTCGCGCTCCGGCTTGAAGGGACGGTAGTTGATGGTTTCCGGCTTCTTCACTTCGCCGTACGACCACGAGCGGATCTTGTCGGGCGAGGCCAGGCCGATCTTGATCGCGTCGAATTGGTCTTCTTGCTGTACTTGCTTGAATAGATCCAGCAGTGCTTTCATTTCTACTCACTCCAGAGTGGCGTGAAAAATAACTTTCGTATCGCTTCAACCCCTCCCCCTTCAAGGGGGAGGCCGGGAGGGGGATGGGTTCGCATGCGCTGCGAAAACCCATCCCCGCCCCTACCCTCCCCTTGAAGGGGAGGGAGCAACGCGTCAGTCGCGTTCCAGATCGATATCGATACCAAGCGAACGGATCTCCTTCACCAGCACGTTGAACGACTCCGGCATGCCGGCATCGATCACGTGGTCGCCCTTGACCAGGTTCTCGTAGACCTTGGTCCGGCCGTTGACGTCGTCCGACTTGACGGTGAGCATTTCCTGCAGCACGTAGGACGCGCCGTAGGCTTCCAGCGCCCAGACTTCCATCTCGCCGAAACGCTGGCCGCCGAACTGCGCCTTGCCGCCGAGCGGCTGCTGGGTGACCAGCGAGTACGGGCCGGTGGAGCGCGCGTGCATCTTGTCGTCGACCAGGTGGTGCAGCTTCAGCACGTGCATGTAGCCGACCGTGACCGGACGCTCGAACGCTTCGCCGGTGCGGCCGTCGTACATCGTCACCTGGTTCTTCGACGGCGTCATGCCGAGACGCTTCGCGATCGGTTCCGGATACGCCAGATCGAGCATGCGGCGGATTTCCGACTCATGCGCGCCGTCGAACACCGGGGTCGCGAACGGCACGCCCAGCTTCAGGTTGTCCGCCAGCTGGATGACCTCGTCGTCCGACAGCCCGTCCAGGTCTTCCTTGCTGCCCGACTCGTTGTAGATCGAGGTCAGGAACTTGCGCAGATCGGCAGCTTTCGCCTGCGCCTGCAGCATTTCGCCGATCCGCAGTCCCAGTCCTTTCGCCGCCCAGCCGAGGTGCACTTCCAGCACTTGGCCGACGTTCATCCGCGACGGCACGCCGAGCGGATTCAGCACGACGTCGGCCGGGGTGCCGTCGGCCATGTACGGCATGTCTTCCATCGGCACGATGCGCGACACCACGCCCTTGTTGCCGTGGCGGCCCGCCATCTTGTCGCCGGGCTGCAGGCGGCGCTTCACCGCCAGGTAGACCTTGACCATCTTCTGGACGCCCGGCGGGAGTTCGTCCCCCTGCGTCAGCTTCTTGCGCTTTTCCTCGAACGCGAGGTCGAACTGGTGACGCTTCTCGGCGATCGATTCCTTGATCGCTTCCAGCGCCGCCGCCGCGTCCTCGTCGGCCGGACGGATGTCGAACCAGTGGTACTTGTCCAAATCGTCCAGGTAGTCCTTGGTGATCTTCGCGCCCTTGGCCAGCTTCTTCGGACCGCCGTTGACCACCTTGCCGATCAGCATCCGCTCCAGACGCTGGAACGAGTCGCCCTCGACGATGCGCAGCTGATCGTTCAGGTCGAGGCGGTAGCGCTTCAGCTCGTCGTCGATGATCTGCTGGGCGCGCTTGTCGCGCGGGATGCCTTCGCGGGTGAACACTTGCACGTCGATCACGGTGCCGACCATGCCGGACGGCACGCGCAGCGAGGTGTCCTTCACGTCGGACGCCTTCTCGCCGAAGATCGCGCGCAGCAGCTTCTCTTCCGGCGTCAGCTGGGTCTCGCCCTTCGGCGTGACCTTGCCGACCAGCACGTCGCCGGCTTCGACTTCGGCGCCGATGTAGACGATGCCCGACTCGTCGAGCCGCGCCAGCTGGTTTTCCGCCAGGTTCGAGATGTCGCGGGTGATCTCTTCCGCGCCGAGCTTGGTGTCGCGCGCGTCCACCGGCAGCTCCTCGAGGTGGGTCGGGGTGGAGCGCTCCTCGGCCACCACCTTCTCGGAGATCAGGATCGAGTCCTCGAAGTTGTAGCCGTTCCACGGCATGAACGCGACCAGCATGTTCTGGCCGAGCGCGAGCTCGCCCAGATCGGTCGACGCGCCGTCGGCGATCACGTCGCGCTTGGCCACGCGGTCGCCGACCTTCACGATCGGCCGCTGGTTGATGTTGGTGTTCTGGTTCGAGCGCGTGTACTTGATCAGGTTGTAGATGTCCACGCCGACCTCGCCGGCCTGCGCTTCCTCGTCGTTGACGCGGATCACCACGCGACCGGCGTCGACGTAGTCGACCACGCCGCCGCGCAGCGCCTGCACCGTGGTGCCGGAGTCGACCGCGACGGTGCGCTCGACGCCGGTGCCGACGAACGCCTTTTCCGGGCGAAGGCAAGGCACCGCCTGGCGCTGCATGTTGGCGCCCATCAACGCACGGTTCGCGTCGTCGTGCTCGAGGAACGGAATCAGCGATGCCGCCACCGAGACGATCTGGCCCGGCGCCACGTCCATGTACTGCACGCGTTCGGGCGACACCAGGATGGTCTCGCCGGCTTCGCGCGCCGAAACGAGTTCGTCGGACAGGCGGCCCGACTCGTCGATCGTCGCGTTCGCCTGAGCAATGATGTAGCGGCCTTCCTCGATCGCCGACAGGTAGTCGATCTGGTCGGTGACCCGGTTGTTCTCGACCTTGCGGTACGGCGTCTCGAGGAAGCCGTATTCGTTCAGGCGCGCGTACAGGGCCAGCGAGTTGATCAGGCCGATGTTCGGGCCTTCCGGCGTTTCGATCGGGCAGACGCGGCCGTAGTGGGTCGGGTGCACGTCGCGCACCTCGAAGCCGGCGCGCTCGCGGGTCAGGCCGCCCGGGCCGAGGGCCGAGACGCGACGCTTGTGCGTGACTTCCGACAGCGGGTTGGTCTGGTCCATGAACTGCGACAGCTGCGACGAACCGAAGAATTCGCGGATCGCGGCCGAGATCGGCTTCGAGTTGATCAGGTCGTGCGGCATCAGGTTGTCCGCCTCGGCCTGGCCGAGGCGTTCCTTGACCGCGCGCTCGACGCGCACGAGACCCGCGCGGAACTGGTTTTCCGCCAGCTCGCCGACGCAGCGCACGCGACGGTTGCCGAGGTGGTCGATGTCGTCGACCTCGCCGCGACCGTTGCGCAGCTCGACCAAGAGCTTGATCACCGCCAGGATGTCGTCGTTGGACAGCGTCATCGCGCCGGTCAGTTCGTCGCGGCCGATGCGGCGGTTGAACTTCATCCGGCCGACGGCCGACAGGTCGTAGCGGTCGGCGCTGTAGAACAGGCCGTTGAACAACGCTTCGACCGATTCCTCGGTCGGCGGCTCGCCGGGGCGCATCATCCGGTAGATTGCCACCCGCGCGGCCATCTGGTCGGCGGTGTCGTCGGTGCGCAGCGTCTGCGAGATGTAGGCGCCCTGGTCCAGGTCGTTGGTGTACAGCGTCTGGATCTCGGCGACGTTGGCTTCGCGCAGCTTGGCCAGCAGTTCGTCGGTCAGTTCGTCGTTGGCGCTGGCGATGATCTCGCCGGTGTCGGCATCGACGATGTTCTTCGCCAGCACGCGGCCGACGAGGTAGTCTTCCGGCACCGAGATCTGCTTGATGCCGGCCGCCTCGATGTCGCGCACATGCTTGGCGTTGATCCGCTTGTCCTTGGCGACGATGACCTTGCCCGACTTGTCGGTGATGTCGAAGCGCGCGACTTCCCCGCGCAGCCGCTCGGCGACGAATTCCATCTCCGCGCCTTCCGAACGCAGCGTGAAATTGTCGAACACGAAGAAGTTCGCGAGAATCTGCTCCGACGTCATGCCGATGGCCTTGAGCAGGATCGTGACCGGCATCTTGCGGCGGCGGTCGACGCGGAAGAACAGGATGTCCTTCGGGTCGAACTCGAAGTCGAGCCAGGAGCCGCGGTACGGAATGATGCGCGCGGAAAACAGCAGCTTTCCGCTCGAATGCGTCTTGCCGCGGTCGTGCTCGAAGAACACGCCCGGCGAACGATGCAGCTGCGACACGATCACGCGCTCGGTGCCGTTGATCACGAACGAGCCGTTCGCGGTCATCAGCGGCAACTCGCCCATGTAGACTTCCTGCTCCTTCATCTCCTTCACGACCGGCTTGGTCGGCGATTCCTTGTCGAGGATCACCAGGCGCACCTTGGCGCGCAGCGGCGACGCGAAGGTCAGGCCGCGCTGCTGGC
>JBQCGO010000307.1:0-3550 GCA_051955575.1 Burkholderiaceae bacterium | reverse complement strand
CGGGTGTGGACGTCGCCGCCGCCCAGGTCTTCGGCGCTGACCACTTCGCCGGTCGCGGCCTTCACCAGCGGCGGGCCGCCGAGGAAGATCGTGCCCTGGTTGGCGACGATGATGGATTCGTCGCTCATCGCCGGCACGTAGGCGCCGCCGGCGGTGCACGAGCCCATCACCACCGCGATCTGCGCAATGCCCTGCGCCGACAGGTTGGCTTGGTTGTAAAAGATGCGGCCGAAATGCTCGCGGTCGGCGAACACCTCGTCCTGGTTCGGCAGGTTGGCGCCGCCGGAATCGACGAGATAGATGCACGGCAGCCGGTTCTGCGCGGCGATCTCCTGCGCGCGCAGGTGCTTCTTCACGGTCATCGGGTAATAGGTGCCGCCCTTCACCGTCGCGTCGTTGCAGACGATCACGCACTCCTGTCCGGCGATCCGGCCGATGCCGGTGACGATGCCGGCGCTCGGGGCGGCGTCGCTGCCGTCGCGGTCCGGGTACATACCGAACGCGGCCAGCTGGGACAGTTCGAGAAACGGCGTGCCGGGATCGAGCAGCAGTTCCACCCGCTCGCGCGGCAACAGCTTGCCGCGCGCGACGTGACGCGCGCGCGCCGTTTCGCCGCCGCCCTGCGCGACCGCGGCGACCTTCGCCTTCAGGTCGTCGACCAGCGCGCGCAGCGCCGCGGCGTTGGCCTGGAATTCGTCGGAGCGGGGAGCGATGCGGGTGTCGAGGATGGTCATGGCGAAAGAGAAAAAGCGGTCGGGAAGCGGAAGGTTCGAGGAGCAGCGCGGCTCGTCAGCGAAACGCGCCGTCGAGATAGCGCCACGCCGGCGCGCCGCCGAAGACATCCGGCTCCGCCTCGCGCCGGAAGCGGCTGACTTCGTGCAGCCTGTGCGCCCGGCCGTTGATCTTGTAGCGGGCGACGAATTCTACCGTCGCCGCGTCGCCGTCTTCCTGCGCGCCGACGATCGACAGGCCCAGCCATTGCGGCGCCGGTTCGTCGAACAGCGGGCCGGCGGGCCGCGTGGCGGCGCACCAGGTCTTGCGCAGGTAGCGCTCGTCGCGCCGCACGAAGGCGGTGTAGCGAGACCGCATCAGCGCCTCGGCGGTCGGCGCCGGCATGCCGCCATCGAGATAACGGCCACAGCAGCCGGCATACGAGGCGCCGCCGCACGGACAGCCCGGTGTATCCGAAAGCGCCTTGCCGCGCGCGGTCATGCCGCTTTCGGACGCGCCGGCTTCGCCTCGACCGGGCCGCCGGCGGCCTTCCATGCGGCGAAGCCGCCCTCGATGTGCGCGACGTTTTCCATGCCCATGTCCTGCACCGTCCTGGTCGCCAGCGCGCTGCGCCAGCCGGCCGCGCAAAAGAACACGAAGCGCTTCGGTTCGCCGAACACCGGCTTGAAGTACGGCGAATCCGGATCGACCCAGAATTCCAGCATGCCGCGCGGCGCGTGGAACGCGCCCGGGATCACGCCTTCGCGCTCCAGTTCGCGCGCGTCGCGCAGGTCGACCAGCTGCACGGTCGGGTCGTCGCGCAGCGCGAGCGCCTCGTCGGCCGGGAGCGTCGTCACTTGCGCCATCGCCTCGTCGACCAGCGCTCGGTAGCCCTTTTTCATGTTCTCTCCTGGTGGATGTCAGATGCGGCCGTGTTGCAGCATCGCCTCGATCTGGTCGAAGCGGTCGAAGCCCCAGAACGGCTCGTCGTCGACGATGATGAACGGCGAGCCGAACACGTTGCGCGCCATCGCCTGCTCGATCTCCACGCGCAGCTGGTCCTTGATCGGCTGGCTGGCGATCGCCTCGCGCATCGCGTTCGCGTCCAACCCGAGCCGCTGCGCGATCGCCGCCAGCACGTCCGGCTCGTTGATCTGCTCGCCGTCGGCGAACAGCGCCTGGAACACGGCCCGGCCGAACTCGGCGGCCTTCGCATTGCCTTGCGTGTTGCGCACCCAGAGCGCGGCGCGCGCGGCATTCTGCGTCGGCAGCGGGAAGTTTTCCGGGTGGGTGTAAGAGATGTCGTGAAAGCGCGCGGTACGGCGGATGTCATGCATCGAGTACGGACCCTTCATCGGCAGCGACGGCAGCGGGCCGGACCCGGTCGCCTTGAACACCACGCCGAGCAGCACCGGATGCCAGACCACTTCGCGGCCGTATTTGGCCGCCAGCGCGTCGATCCGCATGCCGGCGAAATAGCCGTAAGGCGAGGTGAAATCGAAGTAGAAATCGATCGGCGCGGCCATGGGTCTCCTCGTTCCTCGTGGGTCGGCCGGGGCCGGCCGCGATGTTGTCGAAACCGCATTCTATCGTCTCGGCGCGCCTGTGGCCGTGCCGGCCGGCGCCGCCGCGCGGTGCGATAATGAACGGTCAACGTGCGGCCGTTTTCCGCCGGGATTTCCGCGGCATCCGCGCGCAAAGGAATTCGCATGAAAGCAGAACCTCGCCTGCGGTTGACCAACGTCGACCGCTACACCGCGCCCGCCGTCTGGCTGCACTGGATCCTCGCGGTCCTGATCGTCGGCATGCTGGCCCTCGGCTGGTACATGATGTCGATCGAGGACGAGCCCGGCTCCGGCAAATTCTTCCAGCTGCACAAGTCGATCGGCCTCGGCATCCTGGTGCTGGTCGCGGTGCGCGTGCTGTGGCGACTTGGCCACCGGCCGCCTCCGCTGCCGGCCGGGATGCCGGCCTGGCAAGTCCGCGTCGCGCAGTGGACCCACTGGCTGCTGTACGCGGCGATGATCGCGATGCCGGTGGCCGGCCTGATCGGCTCCTCGCACAGCAAGTACAAGCTGGCCTTCTTCGGCCTGGCGCTGCCGCGGCTGGCCGCGCCGAACCATGACATCGCCGAGACGTTCTATACGGTGCACTCGGTCATCGCCTGGGTGCTGGCGGTGCTGATCGCACTGCATGCGCTGGCCGGGCTGAAGCACCTGCTGTTCGACCGCGACAGCGTGTTCCAGCGGATGAGTCTGGCGCGCCGCGGCCGCTGACCGCTGACCGCTGACCGCTGACCGCTGACCGAGACGGCGAAGGGGACAGGAGGCGGAGGGAGAGCAGACGGCGACGGGCAGACTGGCCTGGTGCCTGCCTTGCCCGTACCCGCAGGCGAGACCGCAGCCCTACGGCACGAGCGGGCGCGCGCCTTCGTCCGCGAGTACACCGCGCTGCGCCGGCCGCCGAGCCTGCCGGAGGTCTCGCTGCACCTCGCGGACGAGGTGACGCGGATCTGGGAGCTGACCGAGGCCGAGATGGACCGGATCGGTCTCGACCCGCCGTTCTGGGCCTTCGCCTGGGCCGGCGGTCAGGCGCTGGCCCGTTACGTCCTCGACGTGCCGGAGACGCTGCTCGGCCAGCGGGTGCTCGACTTCGCGGCCGGCTCGGGGCTGTGCGGCATCGCGGCTCGACTGGCCGGCGCTACCTCGGTGCTGGCGGCCGACATCGACCGGTTGTGTGCGGCGGCCGTCGCCCTGAACGCCGAGGCGAAGGGCGTCGAGCGGGAATTCACCCCCCGCAACCTGCTCGACGCCGCGCCGCCGGACGTGGACGTCGTCCT
>JBQCGO010000306.1:0-7097 GCA_051955575.1 Burkholderiaceae bacterium | reverse complement strand
CTCTGCGGCGCCGCCGTTCGCGCCGAGCAGCGCCAGCGCACAGCACAGCAGCGCGGCTAGCGGCGGCGCGGGCGGCCGCGCGGTCAGCAGCGGCAGCAGCGCTTCGGCGGCGCCGAGGCGGCGCATGGTCCGGTAGGCGATGTCCTGGATCGCGCCGCGCGCCGACGACGTCGGTTTCGACGTCGCGAATACCCGGTCGAGCGCCGGCGGCAGCGCGGTGCCGGCGCGCACCGCCGCCACCGCCTGTGCTGCGCCGCGCAGCGCGAAGGCGAGCCCGTCGGGAGGCAGCGGCAGAACCGCCGGGCGGCGCGGCGTCATCGCGCCCCCGGCCGCGTAGCGGGTCCGGCGCAGGCGAAGCTGGCCGGCGACGCGGCGATCAAGCGCCGGGGATCGGCAATGGCGGAAGAATCCATGAAGTCCCTGCGAAGAAGCGGCAGGCATTGTACGGCGCGACCGTCGTGTCGGCGTGGGCCGGCGCCCATGCCGGCAAAGAGGGCGCGGCGGCCGGAAACCGCGTCTCCGCCGCGCGCCGGAGGAGGAAGGATTGCGCCGGAAGAAAACCGCTCGGACAAACCGCTCGGACGAACGCTCAAACGGGACCGGCGACGCCCCACAGGATGTCGCAATGCATCCGGTTAGCCTCGCGCAGCATGTCGAGGAACGGATAGACGCGGGCGGCGAAACGCACCGGCTCGCGCCGCTGCGGTCCTTCGGGGTCTTCGTCCTCCGGGTGGACGTGCGGGTGGACATCGTCGTGCAGCGGCATGGTTTCGCTGCGGCGGACCTCGCCTTCGAGCAGGGCGATCGCCGGCCCGGTTTCCGCGGCAGTGATGACGCCGCGCTTGACGTTCTTGTTGAGCAGTTGCAGCAGCGGCTCCGCGTGCTTTTCGTACATCGTCACGTCGGCGGCCGCCTTCGAATGAAATGTCACCAGCATGGCACCCCCTATTAGTAGGTCAGTAGTTATGGATCGGTTATCGACCGATGATCGTTTGGCTGTAGGAACGTTGGAAAAGGCTGTCGGAACGTTGAAAAAATTGTAGCGCATCGGCCACGCGCCGTTTTGCTGGCGCTCATGCTCGTGCGTAGGCAAAACGGAGCGGGCGCGAGGTCCGAACTGCATCGGCGCCGGCTATTGCACCTTGAACGAGGCGAGGAAGGTGTCGATCGCCTCGGCCGGCACCGCCCCTCGCGGGCCGATGACGACCGCCTGGTAGACGCGGGCATCGCGGGCGATGAAGCGGGCGGCGAGCATGCGCGGCTTGCCGCCGGTGCGCGGTCCGGGCGCGCCGGTCGCTTCGATGTCGATCACCGTCTGCGCGCCGTCCGCGGTTCCGGCGGCGGAGGTCTTCTCGCGTTCGACTCGGCCGCCGATGTTGCGCACCATCGCCGTCTTCATCGCGTCCAGCGCGCGCCGCGCCGTCTGCGCGTCGGCCAGCGCGGCGGTGCCGACGGCGAAGGTCACCCCGTCGATTTCGGCCGCGGTCATCGTCATGGTCGTCGACAGGCCGTCCAGATTGATGGGCTGCGACAGGCGATCGGGCTTGGCCGGCATCAGCACCTGGAACGGCGCTTCGGCGCCGTGCACCTCGCGCCAGTCGAATTTCGGCGCGCAGGCGGCGAGCAGCAGGGCGACGACGAGGACCACGATCGTGGGGGAACGGAAAGAACGGACAGTCATCGCGGTTTACCCGGGCCGGGGAAGCAGCCGATCCTTGCCATGTCAAAAAAAATCGCGGGTCCGGTGTCCGAACACCGGGCGCCACGGTGAAATATTAACATTTTTCTAATTAACAATCTTTCAATCAACCATGCATCGCCAAGCGTTTCGCGCGGGCCGCGGCGCGGGAGAAAGCGCGACGTGCAACAGGACACCAAGGACAACCGCGACGTCGCCGCGCTGCCAGCACAGGTCCGACAGACCTGTTCGACGAATCGCTGGAGAACCTGAAACGGAACGCGGTGCGGCAGGATCACGCGATCGAGATTTCGACGCGCCAGCACTGTACCCAGTTTCTCGACCGGCTGCCGCAGGCGATCCGGGACGGCGGCCTGAGCATGGAGCGCATCCCGATCCTGCGCATGGGGCGGCAGCTGCTGGTCACGATCCAGGTCGACATGCATGACGAGCCGGCGCTGCCGCTGCGGAACGACCTCGTCGAGCGCATCGTCAGAGATCGCGCCAGCGGCGTGCTGATCGCCATCTCGGCGCTGGGCGTGGTCGATTCGTTCATCGGACGCATGATCAGCAACTCCGCCGCGATGGCGCGCGTACTCGACGCCGACACCGAGGTCGTCGGCATGCAGCCGGCGGTGGCGATCACGCCGGTCGAGCTCTGCCTGCCGCGATCCGGCGCGCAATGGCCAATTTGCCGGCTCTGCTCGATGTCGTCGCGACGCCCGAGGCAGTCTCTTCGGACGCGAAGTCCGGACTTGCCTGGGTTCCCGATCTGCAGCCCCTGGAATCCTGGGACGAGGCGGAACGCAAATGGCGTCATCCCCGGCAGAACGAGTGAGCCGGCCACGACCGGCCCGATCATCCATTGATCGATTCGTATGAAACTCATCGAGGCCCGTCCCAACCTTGTCGAACAGGTACAAGAAGCCGTTCTGACGGAAATCGCCGAAGGAAAATTTCGCCCTGGCGAGCGGCTCATTCAAGAGCAGATCGCGCGCCAGCTCGGCGTGTCCCGCCAGCCTATCCAGCAGGCGCTTCTGCTCTTGCGCAACCAGGGAGTGCTGCGCGACGCGCCCGGCCGCGGGCTGATCGTCGCGCCGCTGGACCTCGGCTATGTGCGAAACATGTATGACATGCGGGCGGTGGTCGAAGGACTCGCGTGCCGGCTGGCCGCGCAACTGAATGCGAAGCGCGCGCGCAAGGGCGGCCCGAAGCTGATAGAAAACGGCCGGGATGCGGCCGCCTCGGGAAACGTCGGCGCCATGATCGCCGCCGACCTGGCCTTCCACAAATTCCTGTACGAACTGTCCGAGAACCCGCTGATCGCACCGGCGATGGAATCCCACTGGACGAGCACGCAGCGCGTGATGGGAGAAGTGCTGCTCAAGGATCAGAAGCCGCGCGACATCTGGGGCCAGCATGCGGAGATTCTGGATACCGTGATGGATGGCGACGGCGATGCGGCGGAGCGGCTTGCGCGGCATCACATCCAGCAGGCGGCCGACTTCATGATCCACCGCCTGAAGGAAAAAACCGGCACCGACGCCGGATAGCGACGGCAAGGCCCAGGCAAACGCGCCGGCGTCAGGCGCTGCCGATCGCGCTGCCCGAGGCCCCTTACACCGTCGTCTGCTGCGCGGCTTCCGCCACGCGCCGCGCGATGTGCGCCAGCGCCGCTTCCACCTGGTCGATCAGCACCAGGCACAGGTCGCCTTCCCGCAGCCGCTCGAACGCGGTGTCGATCGCGAGGAACTCGCCGCGCAATTCGGTCACGTTGCGGGTGCGGCGCGCGCTCGCCAGACCGTCGCGCAGCAGCCCGATCACTTCGCCGTCGGCGCGGCCGCGCTGGCACTGGTCTTCGTACAGGATCACGTCGTCGAACGCATCGCCGAGGATTTCGGTCTGGCGTCGCAGGTCGATGTCGCGGCGGTCGCCGGCGCCGCTGATGACCACGCTGCGGCGCGTCGCCGGCATGCCGTCGATCGCGCGCACCAGCGCCTCGATCGCGTCCGGGTTGTGGCCGTAGTCGGCGATCACCGTGGCGCCGCGCAGCGAGAACAGGTTGAAGCGGCCGGGCGCGCTCTGCGCATCGTTGACGAATGTGTTCAGCGCGGCGCGGATGATGTCCCAGTCGATGCCCAGCGCCCAGGCCGCGCCGACCGCGGCCATCGCGTTCTCGACCTGGAAGCCGATCCGGCCCGCGTGGGTCAGCGGGATACGGTCCAGCGGCAGCCGGGTTTCCTGGCGTCCCTCGGCCGCCACCAGCGCGTCGCCGTCGCGATAGACCACGCGGTGGCCCTGCGCGCGGTGCGTGGCCAGCAGCGGCTGGTTGCGCTCCATCGCGAAGAAGGTGACGCGGCCCGGACATTCGCCGGCCATCCGGGCCACCATCGGATCGGCCGCGTTCAGCACCGCGGTGCCGGTCGGCGCGACGTTCTGCACGATGACTCGCTTGACCACCGCGAGGTCTTCGACGGTGGTGATGAAGTTCAGGCCGAGATGGTCGCCGGCGCCGATGTTGGTCACCACCGCGACGTCGCAGCGGTCCCAGCCGAGCCCTTCACGCAGCACGCCGCCGCGCGCGGTCTCGAACACCGCCGCGTCCACGTCCGGATGCAGCAGCACGTTGCGTGCGCTCTTCGGGCCGCTGCAGTCGCCGGTGTCGATCACGCGGCCGTCGACGGTGACGCCGTCGGTCAGCGTCATGCCGACGCGCTTGCGGCTGGCGGCGAGGATGTGCGCGATCAGGCGCACCGTGGTGGTCTTGCCGTTGGTGCCGGCCACCGCGACCACCGGAATGCGGCCGTCGTCGCCGTCGGCAAACAGGTTGCCGATGATCGCCTCGCCCACCGCGCGGCCCTTGCCGAACGACGGCTGCAGATGCATGCGCAGGCCGGGCGCGGCATTGACTTCGACGATGCCGCCGCCCTGTTCTTCCAGCGGCTTGACCACGGTTTCGCAGACGATGTCGACGCCGCAGATGTCGAGCCCGACCATCTGCGCGGCCTCGACCGCGCGCGCGGCCAGTTCCGGATGCACGTCGTCGGTGACGTCGGTCGCGGTGCCGCCGGTCGAGAGGTTGGCGTTGTTGCGCAGCGCGACCAGCGCGCCGTTCGGCGGCACGCTGTCCACCGTGTAGCCCTGTTTCGCCAGCGTCGCATGCGCCAGCGCGTCGACCCGGATCCTGGTGAGCGATGTGGCATGGCCGTCGCCGCGGCGCGGATCGCTGTTGATCTCCGCGATCAGTTCGCCGATGGTGCGCACGCCGTCGCCGGTGACCTGCGGCGGCGCGCGGCGGGCGGCGGCGACCAGCCTGTCGCCGACCACCAGCAGCCGGAAGTCATGCCCCGCGATGTAGCGCTCGACGATGACTTCGTCGGCGATCGCCTGCGCCGCGGTGAATGCGGCGGCGACTTCCTCGCGGGTGCGGATGTTGACCGCGACGCCTTTGCCCTGGTTGCCGTCGCGCGGCTTGACCACCACCGCGATCGCCGGCGCGCCGATGTCCGTCGCCACGCGCCAGGCGTCGTCGGCGTTGTCGACCACGCCGCCACGCGGCACCGGCACGCCGACCGCGTGCAGCAGCTTCTTGGTCAGTTCCTTGTCCTGCGCGATGGCTTCGGCGATCGCGCCCGATTCACTGGTCTCGGCGGCCTGGATGCGGCGCTGCCGGCTGCCCCAGCCGAACTGCACCAGGCTGCCCTCGGTCAGGCGCCGGTACGGAATGCCGCGTGCGACCGCGGCGGCGACGATCGAGCCGGTGCTCGGACCCAGGCGGATGTCCTCGTCCAGTTCGCGCAGCCGCGCCAGCGCGTCGGCCAGGTCGAACGCGCTGCCGTCGCGCGCGCTGCGGCACAGCGCCTCGGCCAGTTCGAACGCCAGCCGGCCGACCGCTTCCTCGGTGTATTCGACCACCACCTGGTAGGTGCCGCGCTCGACGGTCTCGACGGTGCGGCTGAAGCTGACCGGGCAACCGGCCTGCGCCTGCAGGCACAGCGCCGCGCACTCGAGCACGTGCGCCATCGAGCAGGCGACGCCGTCGCGCGCGGTGTCGAGCAGCTTGATGCCGGGAAAGCGCGCCCGCAGCAGCGTCTCGAAGCCGGGCAGGCAGCCGATGTCGCGCTCCTCCTCGGTGCAGATGACGACCGCCTCGATCGAGGTGTGGCGGCTCCACAGGTTGGGACCGCGCAGCGCGCGGAGTCGCGAAATTTCCATGCTTGTTCCTTGCCGGCCGGCGCAGGCCGGCGGTTCTCCCTGGCTGTCGTTATCCTGCTTGCTTGTCGTGCTTGTTCGGCTTTGAGGTGCAGCGCGCCGGAAGTCAGGCCGCTACGGCGACGTCCTGGCGCTGCAGACCGTAATTCTTCAGGCCGGCGCGGATCAGTTCGTCGCCGATGCCGAGCGCCCAGGCCGCACCGGCCGCGGCGAGCAGATCGGCCACCGCGCAATGCGCGCGCGCCAGTGCGATCGCTTCCGGACATGCCAGCAAGCGCTCGCGCGCGCCGGTGACGAACATGATGCAGCCGTCGCGCACCAGCACCGCGCGCCCGCCTTCGGCGCGGTGCGCAGCGATGCGCTCGCTGTCCGGCGCAACGCTGAAAAGGATCACGTCGCCGTCGCACAGCGGGGCCAGCGCGGCCACGTGGACGTCGTCGGCGTTGAGCACGGCGGCGCCCTGCGGCAGCACCACGTCGACCTGGGTGCGCGCGACCTTGTGCAACTGCTCGATGCCCTCGGCATGCAGGTCCGGCAGGACGCGCGCCACATCGCTCGCGGTGACGATGCCGACCTGGCAGCGGTCGTAGGCGAGGCCTTCGGTCAGGATCGAGCGGAAGCCGTTCTCGATCACCGCCGCGTCGACTGCGCGGTTCATCAGCAGCCGCTCGCCGGCGTCCCGGTTCGCGCAGTCGGACGCGTCGATGCGGCGGCCGCGCAGCGTCAGGCCGTCGGCGCAGGCCAGGCCGACGCAGGCGCCGTGCAGGTGCAGCAGGTGGGCGACCAGCCGCGCCACCGCCGTGGTGCTGCCGCTGCCGTCGCTGCCGCTGATGCCCACGATCGGGATGCGGCCGTCCTCGCCGTCGCCGAACAGGTGGCGCGCGATGTCGGCGCCGACATCGCGCGGCGTGCCCTCGGCCGGCTTCAGGTGCATCAGCAGGCCGGGGCCGGCGTTGACCTCGACGATGGCCGCGCCCTGCTCGGCCATCGGCCGCGAAATGTCCTTCGCCACCAGGTCGATGCCCGCGATGTCCAGCCCGACGATGCGCGCGGCCAGCGACGCCGCGGCGGCGAAGTCCGGGTGCACCCGGTCGGTGACGTCGATCGCGACGTTGCCGTGGCGCGCGACCACGACGGTCTGGCCGGCGGCCGGTACCGAGGCCGGCGTCAGCTTCTGCCGGGTCAGCTCCAGCTTCACCGCCGGGTC
>JBQCGO010000305.1:0-4513 GCA_051955575.1 Burkholderiaceae bacterium | reverse complement strand
CTGAAGGGCAAGCACACGGTGCTGAGCGACACCGTCGGCGTCGGCCAGCGCGACCAGATGGTGGCCGAGCAGGCCGCGATGCTGGCCGGTGCCGGCCGCCAGGTGCGCCGCCTGCTCTGCCTGAACGCGACCTCGACCGGCGAGACGTTGAACGAAGTGGCGCGCGCCTACAAGGGCGCCGGGCTGGACGGCTGCATCATGACCAAGCTCGACGAGGCGGCGACCATCGGCAGCCTGCTCGACGTGGTGATCCGCCAGAAGCTCGATCTCTATTACGTCGCCAACGGCCAGCGCGTACCGGAAGACCTGCATCCGGCCAACCGACAGTACTTGGTCGACCGCGCGTTCAAGCTCAAGCGCGAGACCGCGCCGTTCGAGCTGCGCGACGCCGAACTGCCGATGGTCGTCGCCGGCACTGCCGCGGCGATGCGCGACCGCACGCTGCAAGAGGTACGCCTTGGCTAACTTCCACCACGATCAGGCCGAAGGACTGCGCCGTCTGCTCGCCGGCCAGCGTCCGCGCAACTTCACCTTCCTGGCAACGGTGCAGGGCGTGGAAAAGCGGGCCATGCTCGACAACCTTTGCACCTCGCTGGTACTGGCCGGCAGCGAGACGGTGCTGCTGCACGCCGGCGACGTGATGGGGGCAGGCGCGCGCCAGCACGCAGCGATCGAGGACGTCGCCTGCGGCCGGCGTCCGCTCGACGAGGCGCTGCACGAGGCGCGCGGCGGTTACCGAGCGGCGCGGCTGTGGGCGGCCGACCGCTCGGCGCCAAAGCCGGATACCGGACGCCTGCGCGAAACGCTGCACGCTGTATCCGCGGATGCGGACATCGTCATCACCGACGTGGCGCTCGACGCCGACGCGATGGCGCGGGATTTCCTCTGGGAGTCGGATATCCTGGTGCAGGCCACGCCGGACCCGGCGTCGATCAAGTGGGCCTACGGGATGATCAAGCGGCTCAACGCCGAGATGGGACGGCAGCGGATCAACTTGCTGGTCACCGGCGCGACCGAGCAGCAGGGCGCGACGGTGCACGCCAACATCGCCGCGGCGGCCAGCCGCTACCTCGCCAGCAGCGTCGATTTCCTCGGCTCGGTGCCGCCCGACCGCTATCTCACGCGCGCCGCCGATCTCGGCCGCGCAGTGACCGATGCCTTCCCGATGGCGAACGCTTCCGTGGCGTTCCGGCGTCTTGCGCAACGGTTCGCATTGTCTGATACTCGCAGCGGAGCGCACAGCGGGACCTGAATTGTATGTATGACATCCACGGAAAATCCGATCGCAGCCACCTGCTGGAACAACACGCTCCGATGGTCAAGAAGCTCGCGCATCAGATCAAGGCCAAGCTGCCGCCGAGCGTGGAAGTCGACGACCTGGTGCAGGCCGGCATGATCGGCCTGCTGGACGCGATCAACCGCTACGAGGAAACTCACGGCGCGCAGTTCGAAACCTACGCGGTGCAGCGCATCCGCGGCGCGATGCTCGACGAACTGCGCAGCAGCGACTGGCTGCCGCGCAGCATGCGGCAGAACATGCGCAAGATCGAGGTCGCGATCAGCACGTTGCAGCAGCGGCTGGGCCGCTCGCCGAAGGAAACCGAAATCGCCAAGCAGCTGAAGCTCTCGCTGGAGGCTTACCAGGAGATGCTGGCCGACAGCGGCGGTCATCAGCTGGTCTACTACGAAGACTTCCACGACGAGGAGGGCAGCGATCACTTCCTCGACCGCTACTGCCCCGACATTTCGCACGATCCGTTGCAGGCGATGATCAACGCGGGCTTCCGCGAGGCGGTGATCGACGCCATCAACAACCTGCCCGAGCGCGAGAAGATCCTGATGGGCCTGTACTACGAACAGGAAATGAACCTGAAGGAGATCGGCGCGGTGATGGGCGTGTCGGAGTCGCGCGTCTCGCAGCTCCACAGCCAGGCGATCGCCCGCATGCGTTCCTTTCTGCGGGAGCAGGCATGGACTGGGGTAGCCTAGCCGGCATCCTGCTGGCGTTCGCCGGCATCGCGATCGGACAGTTGCTCGAAGGCGGGCATCTGTCGTCGCTGGTACAGCCGGCCGCGTTCGTGCTGGTGTTCGTCGGCACTGCCGGTGCGGTGCTGCTGCAGAGCGGCCTGCCGACCTTCGTGAACGGCGTGTCGCGGCTGCGCGCCGTGTTCGTCGAACCGCCCCCGGGAGCCGGTGCCGACCTGCTGCGCAACATCAGCCTCTGGAGCATGACCGCGCGCCGCGAAGGGCTGCTGAGCCTGGAGCGCTTTCTCGACCGATCGGGCGATCTTTTCATCGAGAAGGGACTGCGCCTGCTGGTCGACGGCGCCGATGCGGCCAAGCTGCGCGAAATCCTGGAAATCGAGATCGGCACCTTCGAGGCGGCCGAGAAGCGCGCGATCAAGGTCTGGGAAGCGGCCGGCGGCTACTCGCCGACGATCGGCATCCTCGGCGCGGTGCTGGGGCTGATCCACGTGATGGAAAACCTGTCCGATCCGAGCCGGCTCGGCAGCGGCATCGCGGTCGCCTTCGTCGCCACCATCTACGGCGTCGGATTGGCCAACCTGCTGTTCCTGCCGGTCGCCAACAAGCTCAAGGCCCGCCTCGCGCAGCGCGTCAACGCACTCGAGATGCTGACCGACGCGCTGTGCGCGATCGCGTCCGGCGACAACCCGCGGATGATCGAGGAACGGCTCGCGGCCTACGCGCGCTGAGCCGGCGATTCCGTACCCGCGATGCGACGACGCCGAGCCGACGACGACGAGCACGAGAACCACGAGCGCTGGCTGGTCTCCTACGCCGACTTCATCACGCTGCTGTTCGCCTTTTTCGTCGTGATGTACGCGATCTCCTCGGTCAACGAGGGCAAGTACCGGGTCCTGTCGCAGTCGCTCGGCGACGCCTTCGGCCAGAAGGCGCGCCCGCCGGCCGCGACCGCGCCGCCGCCGGCGGTGATCCAGCCGATCCTGCCGCTGCCGCGCAAGTCGCGCAACGCCGAACTGCTGCGGCGCGAGCGCGAGCAGATGACCGACATCGCGCGCGACATCCTGAAGGCGCTCGCGCCGCTGGTCCAGCAAGGCAAGGTGAGAGTGATGCAGACCAGCCGCGGCGTGACGGTCGACATCAATGCCAGCGTGCTGTTCGCGCCGGGCGAGGCGCGGCTCGCCGAATCGTCGATCCAGGCGCTGAAGGCGGTGGCGGCGGTGCTCAGGCGCGACCGCCACGCAGTGCGTATCGAAGGCCACACCGACAACGTGCCGATCAGCACCGCGTTCTTTCCATCGAACTGGGAATTGTCCGCGGTGCGGGCCGGCAGCGTGGTGCGGTTGTTCGCCGATAGCGGCATCGCCGAGAACCGGCTGGCCGCGGTCGGCTACGGCGCCACCCGGCCGATCGACAGCAACGCGACCGCGGAAGGCCGGCTGCGCAACCGGCGGGTGCAGATCATGATCCTCGCCAGCCTGCCGGACAAGGCGGTCGACGTGCCGGTGAGTCTGGACGACGAGGAAGACAAGCAGGAAAAGAGCGAGCGGGGCGAACGGGACGAGCATCGCGAAGGCGGCACACCGGTGAAGCCGTAGCGCACTGCGGATCGCTCGAAGAAAAGGAAAACGGGAAGGGCACGCGGGAAATGTGCGGACGGAAAACCGCGGCGCGGATCGGCATGGATCGACGCCAGGCCGCGCCGGAACCGTCAGCCGGCGATCACGCCTCGTAGCGGCTTGTGAAGAGTGGACTGTCCATCGGGGCCGTAGAGGCCGGTCTGGGTCGCTCCGTGCAGCACGTTCAGCGCGGTGCGGTTGCGCGACAGGTGGCGCTGGATCAGCAAGCCGTTGACGCGGTTGGCTTCACGCGCTTCCGATGCCAGCGCGAGCAGCGCGCACCACGTCGCCTCGACGTCGCCGCCGGTCGCGACGATCCAGTCGTTCACCGCTCCCGCGTCCGCGCCGATCCCCGCTGCAGCCAGACAGGCCTGACGCTCTTCGCCGAGCGCGGCGAGCCCCGCGACGGCGGTCGCCTTTTCAGTGGCGATCGCCGACACGCCTTCGACGTCGCCTAGGCCGAGACACTCGCGCTCCCGTTCCAGCAGCGATCGCAGGGTGTCGGCGAGTGCGAGTTCCTGGGCGAGCAGCGTGGCGATCCGGCTGGCGGGAGCGGTCATGCGGTTATCCTTTTTATCCTTTGCGGCGAGTGCTGATCAGATCGCTGACCGTCTCCAGCAATCCGTTGGCGACTTTCTCGGCGTCGACCTTGAACTGGCCGCCGGCGATGGCGGCCTTGATTTCCTCGACCTTGCCGGCGTCGAACACGCTCGTGCCCGATACTTGCGCCGACAGCGTCTTCACTTGCGCGGACAGCGTCACGCTGTCGCCGGCAGGCGCTGCGGCCGCGGCGCCCGCCTTCTCGGCGGCCTTGCCGCCTCGGGCCTGAGCCGCGCCGACCGGCAGGCCCGCGGCTTTCTTGATGGAATCGTCGATTTTCACGGCTGTGTCCTCGTCTGGTGGGCGTCGAT
>JBQCGO010000304.1:0-5575 GCA_051955575.1 Burkholderiaceae bacterium | reverse complement strand
GTTCTCGATGAAGAAGTCGCGCACCTCGCGGTGCCGGAAATCGATCGCCTGTCCCCACGGCGTATGGATGTCGTCGCGGAAGAACGGCGACGCGTAGGCGCCGAGGTAGTTGCCGTCCGGGCCGAAGTGGTTGTAGACCACGTCGAGGAACACCATCAGGCCGTGGCCGTGCGCGGCGTCGATCAGCGCCTTCAGCTCGTCGGGCGTGCCGTAGGCGGCGTCGGGCGCGTACGGCAGCACGCCGTCGTAACCCCAGTTGCGCGGGCCGGGAAAGTCCGCGATCGGCATCAGCTCGATCGCGGTCACGCCGAGTTCGGCCAGCGCGGCCAGCCGCTCGATGCTTTTCCTGAAGCCGCCGAACGCGCCGGCGTGGAATTCGTAGAGCACCGTCTCGTGCCACGGCCGGCCGCGCCAGCCGTCGTGCCGCCAGCGGTAGGCCTGCGGGTCGACCACGATGCTCGGGTCGTGGATGTCGCCGGCCTGCGCGCGAGAGGCTGGATCGGGCACGCCGAGGCCGTCGTCGAGGCGGAAGCGGTAGCGCGCGCCGGGGCCGCAATCGGCGTCGGCCTCGAACCAGCCGCCGGCCTTGCGCTGCATCGGCTGCGGCGGCAGGCCGTCGATCTCCAGCGCTGCGTCCTGCT
This sequence comes from Burkholderiaceae bacterium, assembly GCA_051955575.1. Lineage (GTDB taxonomy): Bacteria > Pseudomonadota > Gammaproteobacteria > Burkholderiales > Burkholderiaceae_D > JBQCGO01. Next base: position 4,934 of record JBQCGO010000304.1, on the reverse strand, counting down.
TGTCGGGCGCCCAGAAGCGGAAACGGGCGCGGTTCAGGCCCAGCAGGCGCGGGCCGAACGTGAATGCAAACTCAGAGTGCGACATGATCGGCGACCAGCAAGACCGCGCTGTGCGCGGCGACGGTGATCCGGTTGTCCTGCGGCGTGCGCGCCGCGTCCTCGGCGCCGGCGTCGACACCGATGCGGGGATCGGCGGCGTCGACGATGACGCGCCACGGCATCCCGGGCTGCGGCAGGACGAATTCGCGGTCTTCGGAAAAGGCATTGAGCAGCAGCAGCGAGGCCGCCGCCCCGTCCGGCGCCTTGCCGTCGCACTGCGTGACACGGCGCAGCGCGAGCAATCGGCCTTCGCCGAATTCCCATTTTTCCGGGGTCATTTCCTCCCCGGTCTCGTCGAACCAGGTCACGTCCGGGACGCCGGGTATCGCGCTGGCTTCGGCGGTGAAAAAGCGCGCGCTGCGCAGCGTCGGGCGCGCCAGCCGCACCTCGATGCAGCGGCGGGTGAAATCCGTCAGCGCGCGCCCGGCATCGGATTCGGCGAGATTCCAGTCGAACCAGGAAATCTCGTTGTCCTGGCAATAGGCGTTGTTGTTGCCGCGCTGGGTGCGGCCGAATTCGTCGCCGCCGAGCAGCAGCGGCGTGCCGTTGGAAAACATCAGCGTCATCAGCATCGCGCGCTTGATGCGCTCGCGCAGCAGGCGCACGCCGGGATCGTCGGTCGGCCCTTCGATGCCCCAGTTGCGGCTCTGGTTGTCGTTGCTGCCGTCGCGGTTGTCTTCGCCGTTGGCCTCGTTGTGCTTGTGGTCGTAGCTGACCAGATCCTGCAGCGTGAAGCCGTCGTGCGCGGTGACGAAATTGACCGACGCCCACGGGCGGCGCCGATGGTGCTTGAAGAAATCCGGCGAACCCAGCAGCCGCGCGGCGAGCTGCTTGCGCATGCCGGTATCGCCGCGCCAGAAGCGGCGCACGTCGTCGCGGAAGCGGTCGTTCCACTCGGCGAACACCGGCGGATGGTTGCCGACCTGGTAGCCGCCGGGTCCGATGTCCCAGGGCTCGGAAATGAGCTTCACCTGCGCCAGCACCGGATCCTGCGCGATCGCGTCGAAGAAGCCGGCGCCCGGATCGAAGCCGTGCGGCTCGCGGCCGAGCGTGGCGCCGAGGTCGAAGCGGAAGCCGTCGACGTGGTAGTGCTCGACCCAGTGGCGCAGCGAATCCATGACCAGCTGGATCACGCGCGGATGCGACAGGTTCACCGTGTTGCCGCAGCCGGTGTCGTTGACGGTGTAGCGCGGATTGTTCGCCTGCAGCCGGTAGTAGCTGGCGTTGTCCAGGCCGCGGAACGACAGCGTCGGGCCGAGCTCGCTTTCCTCGCAGGTGTGGTTGTAGACCACGTCGAGGATCACTTCGATGCCGGCGGTATGCAGCTGCTGGATCGCGCGCCGCATCTCGTTCGGCGAGCCGGTGGCGAGATAGCGCGGTTCCGGCGCGAAATACGACAGCGTGTTGTAGCCCCAGTAGTTGGTCAGGCCGGCCGCGACCAGCCGCCGGTCCTGCACGAAGGCGTGCACCGGCAGCAGTTCCAGCGAGGTCACGCCGAGCTTGACGAGATGGTCGATCACGTACGGGTCGCACAGCCCCGCGAAGGTGCCGCGCTCGTGGGCGCGGATGTGTGCGGCCTCCATCGTCATGCCGCGCACGTGCGCCTCGTAGAACACGGTGCTGCTCCAGGGAATACGCGGCCGGTTGCGGTCGTGCCAGTTGAAGCAGTCGTCGGTGACCACGCCTTTCACCATCGCCGGCGCGCTGTCGCGGCGGTCGTACGACAGGTCGGCGCGCTGCGAACTGACGCGGTAGCCGTACAGCGCATCGGTCCACTTGATCTGTCCGTGCAGCAGCTTCGCGTACGGGTCGAGCAGCAGCTTGTTCGGATTGAAGCGGTGCCCCTGCTCCGGCCGGTAAGGCCCATGCGCCCGGTAACCGTAGCGGGTGCCGGCCTGCAGGTTCGGCACGTAGCCGTGCCAGATCTGGCCGGTGCATTCGGGCAGCGCGATGCGCGCGATCTCGTGCCGCCCCGCCTCGTCGAACACGCACAGCTCGATCTTCAGCGCGTTCGCCGAAAACACCGCGAAATTGGTGCCGTAGCCGTCGTAGGTCGCGCCGAGCGGATACGCCGATCCGCTTTCGATCGCGCCGAGCCGGAGGTTGCCGTTCTTTGCAGTCATGAGAGCTTGAGGACGAGTGCGGAAAGCGGCGGCAGGTTCAGCGCGATGGACTGCGCGAAGCCGTGGCTGGGCCGGCGCTCGGGCTGCAGCGCGCCGTTGCCGGCATTGCCCGCATTACCGCCACCGTAGACCGCCGCATCGGTGTTGAGCACTTCGCGCCAGGCGCGGGAACCGCCGGGACGGCCGCCGGGCGCGGGCACGCCGATCCGGTAGTCGTCGCGCGGCACCGGCGTCATGTTCAGCACCACCAGCACCGGGTCGTTCGGATCGCGGCCGCGCCGCAGATACGCAAACACGCTGTTGCGGCTGTCGTCGCCGACAACCCAGGCGAAACCGTCCGGCTCGGCATCCTTTTCATGCAGCGACGGCTCGTCGCCGTACAGCCGGTTCAGGTCGCGCACCAGCCGCTGCACGCCGCGGTGGCGCGGGTCGTCGAGCAGGTCCCAGGCCGGCGACGCATCGTGGTTCCACTCGGTCGGCTGGGCGATCTCGCAGCCCATGAACAGCAGCTTCTTGCCGGGATGGGTCCACATGAATGCGAGATAGGCGCGCAGGTTCGCGAGCCGCTCGTAGTCGTTCGCGCCCGGCATCTTGCCCAGCAGCGAACCCTTGCCGTGCACCACCTCGTCATGCGAGATCGGCAGCACGAACTTTTCCGAGAACGCGTAGACGAGGCCGAAGGTCAGGTCGTGGTGGTGGTAGCTGCGGTACAGCGGATCGACCGCCATGTAGCGCAGCGTGTCGTGCATCCAGCCCATGTTCCACTTGTAGGAAAAACCGAGCCCGCCGTCGGCCACCGGCGCGGTCACGCCCGGCCAGGCGGTGGATTCCTCGGCGATGGTCAGCACGCCTGGACAGCGCGCGGCGACCGTGTCGTTCAGCTCCTTCAGGAAGGCGACCGACTCCAGGTTTTCGCGGCCGCCGTGGACGTTCGGGATCCACTCGCCTTCCTTGCGGCTGTAGTCGCGATAGAGCATCGATGCGACCGCGTCCACCCGCAGGCCGTCGACGTGGTAGTGCTCCAGCCATTCGAGCGCGCTGGCGATCAGAAAGCCGCGCACCTCGTTGCGGCCGAGGTTGTAGATCAGCGTGTTCCAGTCCTGGTGGTAGCCCTCGCGCGGGTCCTGATGTTCGTACAGCGCGGTGCCGGCGAAGTGCGCCAGCCCGTGCTCGTCGGACGGGAAATGCGCCGGCACCCAGTCGAGGATCACGCCGAGTCCAGCCGCGTGGCAGCGATCGACGAAGGCGGCGAACCCGGCCGGCGTGCCGAAGCGCGCCGACGGCGCGAACTGGCCGAGCGGCTGGTAGCCCCAGGAACCGCCGAACGGATGTTCCATGATCGGCATGAATTCCAGATGGGTGAAGCCCATCTGCACCGCATACGGGATCAGACGGTCGGCCAGCTCCTGCCAGTTCATGCTGCGGCAGTTGTCCTCGGGCACGCGCAGCCACGAGCCGGCATGCACTTCGTAGATCGAGATCGGCGCAGCTGGCGTGGCGCGCTCGCCGCGCCTGGCCATCCACGCGTCGTCGTTCCAGCGAAACGGCGCGGGAGACGGCACCACCGACGCGGTCAGCGGCGGCGCCTCGGTGGCGCGCGCGACCGGATCGGCCTTCAGCGGCAGCACGTTGCCGGCCGGGCCGACGATCTCGTACTTGTAGCGCGTGCCCGGCCCGATGCGCGGCAGGAAGATTTCCCAGACCCCGGCCTCGATCCGACGCCGCATCGGGTGCCGGCGGCCGTCCCAGCCGTTGAAGTCGCCGACCACCGAGACGCGCTGCGCGTTCGGCGCCCAGACCGCGAAGCGGGTGCCGTCGACACCATCGATCGTCATCGGCTGCGCGCCGAGGCAGCGGCCGAGCTCGCGGTGCGTGCCTTCGGCCAGCAGGTAGAGGTCGAGTTCGCCGAGCAGGAGGCCGAAGTCATACGGATCCTCGGTGCATTGCACGGTACGGCCGCCCTTTCCATCCGGCCAGTCGATGCGCAGCAGGTAGTGGCCGCCCTGGCCGCCCTGGCCGCCCTGACCGCTCTGACCGCTCTGACCGCTCTGACCGCTCTGACCGACCTGCGCCGGCAGGTCGACCGCGCCGGTGAACAGCCCGCTGCCGTCGGCATCGAGCAGCAGCCCGACGCCGCGCCAGCCGTCTTCGGAGGCGGGATCGGCGACCGCGACCTCGACGCCGGTCGCGCCCGGCTGGAAGGTGCGCACGACGGTTCGGCCGTCGACGACATGGCGGCCGAGCAGTTTCCAGGGATCGCCGAGCCGGCCGTGCAGCAATGCCCGCAGCGCGTGCGGATCGGCTTGATGGAACAGTGGTTCAGGCATCGTTCGGCGCCCCTTCCCGCGTTTGGTCCGCCGCGCCGAGCAGATCGTCCGCAATTGCGGCCAGGCCGCGCAGCGGCACGCCGATCCAGGCCGGCCGGTTGGCCGCTTCGTAACAGATTTCGTAGGCCGCCTTTTCCAGCACGAACAGCCGCAGCAGCGGATTTTCCGCGCCGTCCGCCGACAGCGCGGCGCCGGCCGGGAACGCGTCGGCATAGGCGGACAGGAATACCGAGCGCGACTGCGCCGCGAAGCGTTGCAGCACGTCGTGCCGGCGCTGCATCGCGGCGTCGTCGAGATCGCCCGGGCCGCTGCCGCCGGCGAAGGCGGCCGCGTAGTCGAGCGAGCGCAGCAGGCCGGCGACGTCGCGCAGCGGACTGGTCTTTTC
>JBQCGO010000303.1:0-4481 GCA_051955575.1 Burkholderiaceae bacterium | reverse complement strand
CAGCTGGAAAAGATCCTGTCGTACATGGACATCGGCCGCCAGGAAGGCGCGAAGGTGCTGACCGGCGGCGAGCGCAACCGGCTCGGCGGCGACCTGGAGAGCGGCTACTACGTGAAGCCCACCGTGTTCCAGGGCCACAACAGGATGCGCATCTTCCAGGAAGAGATCTTCGGACCGGTGCTGTCGGTGACCACCTTCAAGGACGAGGACGAGGCGCTGGCGATCGCCAACGACACGCTGTACGGGTTGGGCGCCGGCGTCTGGACCCGCGACGGTTCGCGCGCGTTCCGCATGGGCCGCGGCATCCAGGCCGGCCGCGTCTGGACCAACTGCTACCACCTGTATCCGGCCCACGCGGCGTTCGGCGGCTACAAGCAGTCGGGCATCGGGCGCGAAAACCACAAGATGATGCTGGACCACTACCAGCAGACCAAGAACCTGCTGGTCAGCTACAGCCCGAAGGCGCTGGGCTTTTTCTGATCCGGCAAGACCCGCGCCGGAGCGCCCCGCCGGGCGTTCCGGCGCGTCATCGTCATCGGCAGTTCCAGGGAGCGAAGCAATGCAGGCACTGATTCCGCGCGTCGTCGCGACCGACGCCGCGATCGAATTGATGGCGATTTTGAAGGAGCGGCACGGCCCTTTGATGTTCTTCCAGTCCGGCGGCTGCTGCGACGGCAGCGCGCCGATGTGCTTTCCGGCCGGCGAGATGGGCATCGGCCTGTCCGACGTGTTCCTCGGCAACGTCGCCGGCATCCCGTTCTACATGGGCGGCGACCAGTACGAGTACTGGAAGCACACGCAATTGATCATCGACGTGGTTGCCGGCAACGGCGGCATGTTCTCGCTCGAGAACGGCACCGGCAAGCGCTTCCTGACGCGCTCGCGGCTGTTCACCGATGAGGAATACGCGATCATCGAGGCGGCCGGTCAGGACTAAGCCGGCCTTCGGCCCTTCCCTGTCCTGTCTCGCTCAACGCGACAGATCGACGAACTTTCCCAGCATCGGAAGGATCTGGTGCGGCAGCACCGGCTTGCTGAAGAAGCCGTCGCAGCCGGCCGCCGTGCCGCGTTCAATGTCGTACTCGGTGCGCGAACCGGTCAGCAGAATCACCGCGACCCGGCGCTCGTGCATCCGGAAGCGGATGTCGGCGCACAGCCGGTACGGATCGATGCCCGGCGTGGCCGCGTCGATCAGCACCACCGACACCGGCTGCTGGTTGCAGATCGCCAGCGCATGGTGCGCGCCGGTGGTCCACTCCACCGCGAGGTCGCGGCCGGCAAGGGTGTCGGCGAGGTAGTCGCGGAACGCTGGCGTCCGGTCGACGACCAGGATCCCGCCGCGCACCGACGCGGCGGCGCGCATCTTCCGGTATTCGGCCGGATCGGTGAGATCGAGATCCAGCCGCTCGCGCCGCCGCCGCTCGGGGATCGCCACCGCGCCGGACGGCATCCGTGCCAGAATCGCGTCGCGCCGCGCCACCAGCCGGTCGAGGTTGTCGAACAATTCCTGCCACCGGATCGGCCGTGCGATGCACGGGTAAGGCAGCGTGATGTCGGGGGTGCCGATCAGCAGTGCCGGCCGCACGTCGTTCGGCCGCAGGTCCGCCAGCACCACCATCGTCTTCAGTTCGTCGCCGTTCGCCAGAAACAGGTCCGGGTCGCGCAAGCTGCCCTCCGGCAGACGCGCGTAGCGAATCTTCCGGTCCTGCGCGATCGGCAGCATGGCGGCCAGCATCTCGTCTTCCTCCTGGGAAAACCCGATGAAGCGGATGACGATCGGAAGCGTGTCGTTTTGCATGAGCTGGATGGTGGTGCGCCTGCCGGATGCGGCGCCGGGTTGTAAAGTATGCCGCCTGCCCGGATATTGCAACGGGCGCCGTTCCACTTCTGCAACTTTATTCAACACTTGGGAATACGGCCGCTTTGCGGTACATTTAACTGTTTATTTACACAGTATTTCTTTCTCTCCCCGCACATCCCATGGCAACAAGAAAATCGCCCGCCGACTACAGCGAATCGTCGATCCGGGTGTTGAAGGGCCTCGAGCCGGTCAAGCAGCGGCCCGGCATGTACACCCGCACCGAGAACCCGCTCCACATCATCCAGGAAGTGATCGACAACGCCTCGGACGAGGCGCTCGGCGGCCATTGCCGCAACATCGACGTCACGCTCAACGCGGACGGGAGCGTCACGGTCGAGGACGACGGCCGCGGCATCCCGGTCGGCTTGCATCCCGAGGAAAAGGTCCCGACGGTCGAAATCGTGTTCACCCGGCTGCATGCCGGCGGCAAGTTCGACAAGGGCTCGGGCGGCGCCTACTCGTTTTCCGGCGGCCTGCACGGCGTCGGCGTGTCGGTCACCAACGCCCTCGCCTCGCGGCTGGAGATCACCGTCTGGCGGCGCGACGACCAGGGCCGCGGCGTGCACCGGATCGCGTTCGAAAACGGCGACGTGGTCGAGAAGTTGAATTCGCGCGCCGCCGGCCGCGACGACAAGAAATCCGGTACCCGCGTGACTGTCTGGCCGAACCCGAAGTACTTCGATTCGCCACAGATTCCGATGGCCGAACTGCAGCGGCTCCTGCGCTCGAAGGCGGTGCTGCTGCCGGGCGTGAAGGTGACGCTGACGATCGCGAAAACCGGCGACGTGCAGACCTGGCAGTACGACCAGGGCTTGCGCGGCTACCTGGTCGAGTCGCTGGCGCAGGCGTCGCATGCGCAGCCGCTGATTCCGCTGTTCGAGGGCGAGCATTACGCCACGGGTAGCGGCGGTAACAGCGGCGGCGCCGACGGCGACGGTTTCGCCGAGGGCGAAGGCGCGGCCTGGGTAGTGGCGTGGACCGAGGAAGGCAACGCGGTGCGCGAATCCTATGTGAATCTGATTCCGACTCCGGCCGGCGGCACCCATGAGTCCGGCCTGCGCGAAGGGCTGTTCGGCGCGGTGAAGAATTTCGTCGAGATGCATTCGCTGCTGCCTAAGGGCGTGAAGCTCTTGCCCGAGGACGTGTTCGCGCGGGTGTCGTTCGTGCTGTCGGCCAAGGTGCTCGATCCGCAGTTCCAGGGCCAGATCAAGGAGCGGCTCAATTCGCGCGACGCGGTGAAGCTGGTGTCGTCGTTCGTGCGCCCACCGCTCGAACTCTGGCTGAACCAGCACGTCGATTACGGCCGCAAGCTGGCCGAGCTGGTCATCAAGCAGGCGCAGTCGCGGCTGCGCTCGGCGCAGAAAGTCGAGAAGAAGAAATCGTCCGGCGTCGCGGTCCTGCCCGGCAAGCTGACCGACTGCGAATCGTCCGACACGACGCGCAACGAACTGTTCCTGGTCGAGGGCGATTCCGCCGGCGGCAGCGCCAAGATGGGCCGCGACAAGGAATTCCAGGCGATCCTGCCGCTGCGCGGCAAGGTACTGAACTCGTGGGAAACCGAGCGCGACCGGCTGTTCGCCAACAACGAGATCCACGACATCGCGGTGGCGATCGGCGTCGACCCGCACGGTCCGAACGACACGCCCGACCTGTCCGGTTTGCGCTATGGCCGCATCTGCATCCTGTCCGATGCCGACGTCGACGGCGCGCACATCCAGGTGCTGCTTCTGACGCTGTTCTTCCGTCACTTCCCGGCGCTGATCCAGCGCGGTCACATCTGCGTCGCGCGTCCGCCGCTGTACCGGGTCGACGCGCCGGCACGCGGCAAGAAGCCGGCGCAGAAGCTGTACGCGCTCGACGACGGCGAGCTGGAAGCGATCGAGGACAAGCTGAAGAAGGACGGCGTGAAGGACGGCGCCTGGTCGATCTCGCGCTTCAAGGGTCTCGGCGAGATGAGCGCCGAGCAGTTGTGGGAAACCACGATGAACCCGGACACCCGCCGCCTGTTGCCGGTCTCGCTCGGCGACTTCGACCTGGTCGCTTCCGAATCGCGCTTCAACATGCTGATGGGCAAGGGCGAGGCCGCGTCGCGCCGCGCCTGGCTGGAAGAGCATGGGAACGAGGCGGAGGCGGATATCTAGGCATCCAGGCGCGCCCCTTCGCACCGACAGATACTCCCTCCCCTTCAAGGGGAGGGTCGGGGTGGGGATGGGTTCAACGGCAAGTCGAGCAATATCGTCTTATCGTCATTTCGACAGTAATCGCGCGGCGCCGATGATCTCCCGGCAACCCATCCCCCCTTGCAGGGCGCGTCTTCGCCTGCAGGCAAAGACCGTTCCGCAGGCGGGCAGCATGTTTTTTTAAACCCATCCCCACCCTAACCCTCCCTTTGAAGGGGAGGGAACGGTAATCCAGCACGTAGAAACTCTCCCGAACACCGAATCACCATGACCGAACAAGCCTCCCTCTTCGACGCCGCGCCGTCCGGCGACGGCGAATCCCTGACCCTCGCCTCGTTCGCCGAGCGTGCCTACCTCGACTACGCGGTGTCGGTCGTCAAGGGCCGCGCGCTGCCCGACGTCTGCGACGGCCAGAAGCCGGTGCAGCGGCGCATCCTGTA
>JBQCGO010000302.1:0-3019 GCA_051955575.1 Burkholderiaceae bacterium | reverse complement strand
GCGACCTGCATCGGCCCGATCAGCGCCGCGAACCAGACCACGGTCTCGACCGGATGGCCGAGCCGGTGCAGCACCGGGACCAGATGCACCGACAGCGCGGAAAAGATGAACAGGTTCGACGAGAACGCGAACGCGAGCTTCCAGAACGCCGGATGCCGCACCGCGTCAGCCAGCGTGTAACCGGCGTCCGCTGGCATTGCGGAAACGGGCGTCGCGGGAAGCGCCGCGCGCCGCGGTCCGGCCGACAGCAGCGCATGCAGCGGCGCGCAGACCGCCAGCTGCAGCAGGCCGTAGACCGCGTAGGTGTGACGCCAGCCGATCGCCAGATCGAGCTTCAGCGTCAGCGGCCAGAACACGGTGCTGGCGAGTCCGCCGAACAGCGTCAGCGTCGAGATCGCGCGGCGCGCATTGTGCTCGACTTCCCGGTTGATCGTCGCGAACGCCGCCTCGTACAGCACCAGCGCCATCGCCACGCCGATCACGGTCCACGCGGTGAAATAGCCGGCCGGCGTGCGCACCGCCGACAGCCAGAGCAGCCCGGCGCCGGCCAGCACCGAGCCGCCGCCCATGATCCAGCGGCCGCCGAAACGGTCGAGCAGGATGCCGATCGGCGTGGCGACCACGCCCGACACCAAGAGGCTCAGCGAGTAGGCGCCGTACACCACGTCGACCGGCCAGCCGAACTCGCGCAGGATGCCGGGCGCGAGAATGGTGAACGCGGAGTAGAGCGAACCCCAGCCGGTCAGCTGGGTGAACGCGAGGATGCCGACGAGTCGCCAGGGTTGCCTGCCAGCGGACATGGAGCGGGACGATGCGAACGTTGAGGACGGGAAGCGGAAACGCGCGGAATGGCCGTGCGGCCGGCTCTGCGGATTCCTTCGCATTATAGAATTCAAGCATGCCCGCGCCGCCGGTTTGCCGGATGAAAACTTCGAAGCATCGACGCGGCCGGCGCCGCTTTCCTTGCTTGCCTTGCTTGCCTTCCTTTTCCTCACGCCATGGACACCACGATCTATCACAACCCCGCCTGCGGCACCTCGCGCAACACGCTGGCGATGCTTCGCGAGACCGGCATCGAGCCGCGCATCGTGCCTTACCTCTCGTCGCCGCCGGACCGCGCGGCGCTGAAGGACCTGATCGCCCGCGCCGGCCTGACGGTGCGCGACACGCTGCGCGGCAAGGAAGCGCTGGCCGCCGAACTCGGGCTGAACGATCCGTCGGTCGGCGACGACGCGCTGCTCGACGCGATGCTCGCGCACCCGGTGCTGATCAACCGCCCGTTCGTCGTCACGCCGCTCGGCGTGCGGCTGTGCCGGCCGGCAGATCGGGTGCTGGAAATCCTGCCGCCGCGCTGATCTTTTGCCGTGCAGGCCGGTCCCGTCGGACTGCTGCGGAACGCCCGGAAATCTGCCCTGTCTGACGAATTCCGACCTGCGGCGCGACGAGGGACGGCGCCCCCGTTTTTTCCTCCCGCCGCTTGGCCTTATCTGCGAGAATCCCGCTTTTGTCCGCGGGCGGACAGGTTGTCGCCGCCCCGTCTCACCGCCCGCCGCCGGCTCCCGGCGGCCCTCCGGAGACCTTGATGAAATTCCGTTTCCCGATCGTCATCATCGACGAAGACTTCCGCTCCGAGAACAGCTCGGGCCTCGGCATCCGCGCGCTGGCCGCGGCGCTGGAGGCCGAGGGGATGGAAGTGGTCGGCGTGACGAGCTACGGCGACCTGGCCCAGTTCGCGCAGCAGCAGTCGCGCGCCTCGGCCTTCATCCTGTCGATCGACGACGAGGAGTTCGGCGGCGGCAGCTCGGAGGAAACCGACATCGCGCTGAAGTCGCTGCGCGCCTTCGTCGGCGAGATCCGACACAAGAACGCCGACATCCCGATCTACCTGTACGGCGAAACCCGCACCTCGCGCCACATCCCGAACGACATCCTGCGCGAGCTGCACGGCTTCATCCACATGTTCGAGGACACGCCGGAGTTCGTCGCGCGCCACATCATCCGCGAGGCGAAGTCCTACCTCGACGGGCTGGCGCCGCCGTTCTTCCGCGCGCTGGTGCACTACGCGCAGGACGGCTCGTACTCGTGGCACTGTCCCGGCCACTCGGGCGGCGTGGCCTTTTTGAAGTCGCCGATCGGCCAGATGTTCCACCAGTTCTTCGGCGAGAACATGCTGCGCGCCGACGTCTGCAACGCGGTCGAGGAACTCGGCCAGCTGCTCGACCACACCGGCCCGGTGGCGGCCTCCGAGCGCAACGCCGCGCGCATCTTCAACGCCGACCACTGCTACTTCGTCACGAATGGCACGAGCACCAGCAACAAGATGGTCTGGCACTCGACCGTCGGACCGGGTGACATCGTGGTGGTCGACCGCAACTGCCACAAGTCGATCCTGCACTCGATCATCATGACCGGCGCGATCCCGGTGTTCCTGATGCCGACCCGCAACCACCTCGGCATCATCGGCCCGATCCCGCTGGAGGAATTCACGCCCGAGTCGATCGCGCGGAAGATCGAGGCCAACCCGTTCGCGCGCCAGGCGAAGAACAAGAAGCCGCGCATCCTGACCATCACGCAGTCGACCTACGACGGCGTGCTGTACAACGTCGAGACGCTGAAGAAAATGCTGGACGGCAAGATCGACACGCTGCACTTCGACGAGGCCTGGCTGCCGCACGCGACCTTCCACGACTTCTACCGGGACATGCACGCGATCGGCAAGGACCGGCCGCGCGCGAAGGAATCGCTGATCTTCTCGACCCAGTCGACCCACAAGCTCTTGGCCGGCCTGTCGCAGGCGTCGCAGATCCTGGTGCGCGACTCGGAAACGGTCAAGCTCGACCAGGACATGTTCAACGAGGCGTACCTGATGCACACTTCGACCTCGCCGCAGTACTCGATCATCGCCTCGCTCGACGTCGCGGCGGCGATGATGGAGCCGCCCGGCGGCACCGCGCTGGTCGAGGAAAGCATCCTGGAGGCGCTCGACTTCCGCCGCGCGATGAAGAAGGTCGACGAAGAG
>JBQCGO010000301.1:0-4876 GCA_051955575.1 Burkholderiaceae bacterium | reverse complement strand
CCGAGCGGGGTCTGGTCGCTGAAGTCGACCGCTTCCGCGTGCTCGTCGTCGCCTTCGTTCTGGCCGAAATCGAATTCGAGCTTGAAGTTGGCGATGTCCTCGTCGCGCACGATCTTCAGGATCGCGGCGAACGGCCGGCCCATCTTCGAGCGGAAGCCCTGCAGCGGACCGATGGTCCGGTTGGCCAGCAATTCCTCGACCTCGGGAACCTCGAACGCGCGGCTGCCCGGCGTCTTGCTCATCGAGAACGCGCATTGCGTGCAGGCGAAGCGCCGGTAGTTTTCCTTCACGACGCCGCCGCAATTCGGGCACGGCGTCTGCAGCGTCGCGTAATCGCCGGGAATCGTCTCGTTGTCGTATTCCTTCGCGCGCTTGACGATGATCTGCGTCATCCGCGCGATCTCGCGCATGAATTCCTCGCGACTGATGTTGCCGCGCTCCATCTGCGCGAGCTTGAATTCCCATTCGCCGGTCAGTTCCGGCGCGGTCAGTTCGTTCACGCCGAGGCCGCGCAGCAGCGTCATCAACTGGAACGCCTTCGCGGTCGGAATGATCTCGCGGCCTTCGCGCAGCAGGTATTTCTCGGTCAGCAGGCCCTCGATGATCGCTGCGCGCGTGGCCGGCGTGCCGAGTCCCTTGCCGGCCATCGCCTCGCGCAAGTCCTCGTCGTCGACCAGCTTGCCCGCGCCTTCCATCGCCGACAGCAGCGTGGCTTCGTTGTAGCGCGCCGGCGGTTTGGTCACGAGGCCGACCGCATTCACCTTCTCGGTGTGCACCTTCTCGTCCTTCGCCACCGCCGGCAGCGTGCCGTCGCCATCGCCTTCCTTGCCGTCCTTGGCATCCCGATTGGGGGCATCCTTGCCGTAGATCGCCAGCCAGCCGGGGTTCACCATCACCTTGCCCTCGGTCTTGAAGCGATGGCCGGAGACGTCGGTGTAGCGGGTGGTGACCAGGAATTCCGCGGCCGGGAAGAACACCGCCATGAAGCGGCGCGCAACCAGGTCGTAGAGCTTCTGCTCGGGCTCGGACAGGTTCTTCGGCGCCTGCGTGGTCGGGATGATCGCGAAGTGGTCCGAGATCTTCGCGTTGTCGAAGATGCGCTTGTTCGGCTTGACCCAGTTCTTGTTCAGGATCTGCGCGGCGAACGGATAGTAATTGTTGCTTTCGGAAATGGTTTCCAGCGTCTGCCGCACCGTGCTCAGGTAATCCTCCGGCAGGTGGCGCGAATCGGTACGCGGATAGGTCAGCACCTTGTGCTTCTCGTACAGCGCCTGCGCGATGCCGAGCGTATTCTTCGCCGAAAAGCCGAAGCGGCCGTTGGCCTCCCGCTGCAGGCTGGTCAGGTCGAACAGCGCCGGCGCCATCTGCGTGGTCGGCTTCGATTCCTCGGTGACCGCGCCCGGCTTGCCGCGGCAGGCGGCGACGATCGACTCGGCCGCCGCCTTGCTCCACAGCCGCTCGGCGCGCTTTTCCGGATCAGAATTAGGCTCAAGCGCGTCCTTCTTGAATTTCGCGTCCAGCCAGCGGCCTTCGTAGATGCCGGCCGCGCAGACGAACTCGGCGCGCACTTCCCAGTAGTCGCGCGGCACGAAGCGCTTGATCTTCTCCTCGCGCTCGACCACGATCGACAGCGTCGGCGTCTGCACCCGGCCCACGGTGGTCAGGTAGAAGCCGCCTTCCTTCGAATTGAACGCGGTCATCGCGCGCGTGCCGTTGATGCCGATCAGCCAGTCGGCCTCGCTGCGGCAGCGCGCCGCGTCGGCCAGCGGCATCATCTCGCCGTCGTCGCGCAGCCGGTGGAAGCCGTCGCGGATCGCGCCCGGCGTCATCGACTGCAGCCACAGCCGCTTGACCGGCTGCCTGGCCTTCGCGTACTGCGCGATCAGCCGGAAGATCAGTTCGCCCTCTCGGCCCGCGTCGCAGGCATTGATCAGCATCGACACGTCCTTGCGCTTGATCAGCTTCATCAGCACCTTCAGGCGCGATTCGGTCTTGGCGATCGGGTTCAGCGCGAAGTGCGGCGGGATCACCGGCAGGTGGGTGAAGGTCCACTTGCCGCGCTTGACGTCGTACTCTTCGGGCGCGGCGATCTCGACCAGATGGCCGACCGCCGACGACAGCACGTATTCGTCGGATTCGAAATACTCATCGTGCCTCGTGAATCCGCCGAGCGTCTTCGCGATGTCGTTCGCGACGGACGGCTTCTCGGCGATGATGAGGGCTTTGCTCATGAATGACATTCTCGGTAAGGGCGCTTGAGCCGCGGTCGGCGCGAGTGTAACGCGGGAAGCCGGGAGACGCCGCCTGAAAGAAATTGCACCGCCCCGGCACAGGACCGCCCGGCGATGCGAGCGGCCAATGATAAGCGCGTTGTCGCGCCGCTCGCAACCGGCATCGTCAGGCGCGGCGCCCGGATGGATCGCGAAGACAGGATGCGGAAACCGCGCAACGGACGCAGGAAAGGCGGCGCGAATCCCCACGGTATCGCAAGGGAAAACGAGGCGGGAATTGCAGCGGAATCGCCGCAGGACCGCAGCGGAATTGCTGCGGGATCGAAATGGAAATCCGGGAATCGCCGCGCCGGCGGACGCCGGCGTCGGATCAGTGCAGCAAACGCGGCTCGCCGTCTTCCTCGTCGAAGAAGAGTTCGTCGAACATCAGGCCGTCGGGCTCCTTGCCTTCGCTCCAGAGCACCATCAGCACGATGATCTTCAACTTGTCGAGCGATACCGGCGCCTCGCCGATGGCCAGCGCTCGTTCGACCACGATCTCGCGCTGCACGGCGTCGAGCATCGCTGCCGATTCGAGGAACTGGATGAAACCGATCGCCGCGGTGCCGAGCACGTCGACTTCCTGCGCGACGTAGATGCGGGTGCCGGAAGGAAACGCCGCGCGCTCGGGGCGACGTTCGGCGAAACCGAGCGACGTCTGCGCGAGATCGGTCAGCCAGCCGAGGGCGCGGCTGATCTCCTCGTCTTCGAAACCGATCGCCGAGAGCTTGCGCGTGAGCGCCGCCGTATCGGGACAGGCCTCGGGCCGATAATAGGTTTCGTACAGATAGACTAGGACGTCGAACATGGCTCTACTCTAGCTGGAAGGATACGGCAGCACAAGCAAACGGCAAGCGCCGGGAACAAGACGAGACACTGTTCGTGGTGGACAGGCAATGCCGCGTTTGGTTTCCGATGTGAAGGCGGCAACAGTTGCGGGTCAATGCGCGAATTCGTTGCCGGGCACGCAACGCGAAGGCTCTGCCGGCCACGCGGGCGCGCCGCGCGGAACCGGGGTCGCGTCAGTCGAGCCGGCGATAGCGATTGCCGGGAAGCTGCTCGACGCGCCCGTCGAGTTCGAGCGCCAGCAGCGCGGCCTGCAGTCGCGCGACGTCCATGCCGGTACGCGCGGCGAGCGTGTCGATCGACGCCGGATCGTGTCCGAGCGCGCGCAACAGCGGATGCTCCGCGCCGGACGGCGGCAACGCGTTGCCGGTGGTTGCGCCGGGTATCGTTGCCGCGGCGGGCAGCCGCAATTCCTCCAGCACGTGCTCGGCCGATTCGACCAGCTTCGCGCCCTGGCGGATCAACTGATGGCAGCCCTTGGCCAGCGGCGAATGGATCGAGCCGGGAATCGCGAACACGTCGCGCCCCTGGTCGGCCGCGGTGCGCGCGGTGATCAGCGAACCGGATTGCGCGGCCGCCTCCACCACCAGCACGCCGCGCGCAAGTCCCGAGATGATGCGATTGCGGCGCGGGAAGTTGGCGGCGATCGCCGGCGTGCCGAGCGGGTATTCGCTGACGATGCAGCCGCCGTCGGCGATCCGGTGTGCCAGTCCGCGGTGGCGCGCCGGGTAGACGATGTCGCAGCCGGTGCCGATGACCGCGACGGTCGAGCCGCCGGCATGGCGCAGCGCGCCGGCATGCGCGGCGGCGTCGATGCCGAGCGCGAGCCCCGACACCACGGTGAGGCCGGCGGCGCTGAACGCTTCGGCGAAACGCTCGGCGTTGGCGATGCCTTGCGCGGTCGCGTTGCGGCTGCCGACCACCGCCAGCGACGGCTGGTGCAGCAACTCGACGCGGCCTTTTGCGTACAGCATCAGCGGCGGATCGGGAATGTCCAGCAGCGCGCGCGGATAGTCGTCGTCGGCCAGCGTCAGCAAGCGGTTGCCCGGCTGCGCCAGCCAGTCGAGGGTGACGTCGATGCGGTCGGCGATCTCGGGCGTCGGTGCGGCGGCCAGCGCGAGCGCGACGCGCTCGGACACGACCTTCATCAGCGCCGCGACGCCGGCGGCGAAGATGGCTTCCGGCAGACCGAACGCGGCCAGCAGGCGGCGTCCGGTTTCCGGGCCGACGCCCGGCGTCAGCGCCAGCCTGAGCCAGCCGGTCGGGCCGTCGCCGTCGCGGGCCTCGTCGGCCGGCTGCCGGGATTCGGTCACCGCCGCTTATTCGGGCGACTTGAGGACGTCGCCGACCTGCACCGCTTCGGTGACGTTCATGATCAGCGCGTAGGAGAGATGGTTGAAGATGCGGAACACGAAGACTTCGCCGTATTGCTCGTCGGGCAGCTTGACCGGCTTGTTGCCGTCGGTGCGGTCCGCGACCACCCGGCCGAGGCGGTACAACTGCAGCACGGTGCCGACGTCCAGACCGTCGGCACGGCCGCGATTGAGAGTGATGATCTGGTTGCGGCCCGCATTGTTGACGCCGCCGTAGATCGACACGACACGGCCGTCCACCGGTTTTTCCGGGACGTGCGGCATGTAGTTGACGATCGGCGCGGGCGACAGCGGCACCAGGCGGTCGCCGACGCCGATTTCCTGCTTCGACGACTGGACCAGGACAGTGCTCGCCTCGTCGGGCGCGGCGCCCGCGCGCACCAGCTT